>JAQSYC010000150.1 GCA_029256345.1 Clostridia bacterium
AGATTTGTTTTCATCCAGTATAGTCATCGCAATATTCGAAGCGTGGTCTGATATACGCTCGAGATTGCTAATAATATCTAAAAATATAACCCCTGCTATGGAGCTGCACTTGTTTTCTGAAAGACGTTTAATATGTCTTGAACGGAGTTTTTCTTCCATACGGTCCACAGTCTGCTCTAGCGGCAAAGCTTGCTTAGCAATGGTTTTATCATCAAATTCATAGGCTTGTAGAGAAAGTTCAATACATTTGATGGTGACATCAGTAATTTCTTTTAGCTCTCTCATAGCTATGTCTGAAAATGTCTCATTTTCTTTGATAAGAATATCCGCCAGTTCTGCTATGTTATCTGCATGGTCTCCAACCCTTTCAATATCACTTACTGTATGAAAAAGCCCTGTAATTGTCCCATGCTCCTGCTCAGAAATAGATATATTTGAAAGCTTAACCAGATAGTGATTAATACCATGCTGTAGTTGATTGATAATCTTTTCTCTTTCAAATACTTCTTGTGCTTTATTTTGGTCTTTTTCATATATTGCCTGCATAGCCGTTTTTGTATTTTGAATAGACATATTTCCCATGCGTACAACTTCTTTAATCGCATTTCCTACTGCAAAGGAAGGTGTCTCTAAAATACGTTCGTCCAAATGCTGCAATTCTCCTTCTGAAACCTCTTCTTTACCAGCTATAATTTTTTCTGCTAGACTGACTAAACCTCCTGCAAATGGAAAGAGCATAATAGTACAGACTATGTTAAATGTAGTATGAACAATACTTATTTGTACTACGTCAATATTAGTTCTTCCGAACTCTGGCATAATAAATTGAAATATGACAAAACCAATAATACCAAATATAATGGATCCTATAATATTAAATAACAAATGAATAATCGCTGCTCTTTTACCATTTTTACTTGCTCCAATACTTGAAAGCATTGCAGTAATACATGTCCCAATATTTTGTCCTAAAATAATATAAATAGCTGTATTCCATGGAACTAATGCAGCCGTGGCTAATGCCTGAAGAATACCTACTGATGCTGAAGAACTTTGGATAATCGCTGTCACAATAGTTCCTGTTAAAATACCCAGAAGTGGGTTACTTCCCAGCATTATAAATAACTGTTTAACCTCATCTAATTTGCTCAGAGGTTTTGCAGCATTGCTCATCATCTCTAGGCCTAAAAATAATGCACCAAACCCAAACAATATTTGTCCTATATGTTTTAAAGTCTGTTTTTTTGCAAACATAATCAATATCACACCAATAACAATACAGATTGGCGCTACTACAGCAGGCTTTAGAAACTCAGTCCATTCACCTAAAGATACAATCCAGGCTGTGACCGTTGTACCTATATTGGCCCCCATAATAACACCCACTGCTTGCTTAAGTGACATCAGACCTGCATTTACAAAACCTACTACCATCACAGTAGTAGCCGATGAACTTTGAATAAGACCCGTTACTCCCGCCCCCACCAAAACACCTAAAAATCGATTATTTGTCAAAACACCTAACAAATTTTTCATACGACTTCCAGCCGCTTTTTGTAAGCCCTCACCTAAGTACTCCATGCCAAAAAGAAATAGTCCAAACCCGCCTAAAAATCCTAGGGCTACGTTTAACCAGCTTACTTCATTCATGATTATCCTCCCATGCTAGTTTTACATCCAGACTCATTTTATCATCGTTTTTTTTCATAGACAAGTTATATTTCAATATTTTATATAAAAATATCTGTAGCATCTTTGTCTATTTTTGTAATATATGCATATTCTTTATAGTTTTTATGCATAAAAAAAGAGGATAAATCCTCTTTTTTTATAGTATTGTCCCGCCGCCAATAACAATGTCTTTATCATAAAATACCAAAGCTTGTCCAGGGGTGATCGCCCGTTGTTTGTCTTGAAATTCACATAAAATCGTTTCTTGGTCTATCATTTTGATGGTACAGGGTTGTGCCTGATGGCTATATCTGACCTTTGCTGAACAGACAAGCTCTCCTTCAAGTTTTTCGAAAGCCATGAAATTGAGAGTATTGGCATAAACAGTGGTTGTAAAAAGTTCTTCATTATCCCCAATCATAACCGTATTATCCTTGGCACTGATCTGGGTGACAAATACAGGTTTGCCTAAAGAAAGCCCAAGACCTTTTCTCTGTCCAATCGTATAATGAATAATCCCTTTATGCTGGCCTATCACTTTACCCTTTTTATTGATAAAAGCACCTTTTACAGGCGCTTTTCCTGTTTCTTCTTCAATATACTTAGCGTAGTCATCATCTGGCACAAAACAGATTTCCTGACTGTCTGGTTTGGTTGCCACAGCCAGACCGATTTGTTTCGCTATAGCTCTTATTTCGTCTTTAGTATAGTCGCCAAGGGGCATCAGGGTATGAGCCAGCTGATTTTGTGTCAGATTATATAGGGCATAGGTCTGGTCTTTTGCTGCTGTCTTTGACTCTTTTAGCATGTATCTTCCTTGCTATATAGTCAGCACCTATTTGCAGTGCCTTAGTAAGCATGGATTCCCACTTAACATAACGATTACATGCAATACAGGGGTTAGGGGTTCTTGCATTCTGGTATTCCTCTAAAAAATAATCTATCACATGCTTTTTAAAATCATCTCTGAAATTAATCACATAATGGGGAATATCCAGCTTCTGACAGACTCTTCTGGCATCGTCTACAGCCGAAAGCCCACAGCAGCCGCCATCTTTGTCTTCCTCAGTATCTTTTTGCCAAATCTGCATCGTCATCCCAATCACTTCGTATCCCTGTTCCTTTAGAAGATATGCCGCTACTGAGCTGTCAACCCCGCCAGACATGCCAACAACTACTTTAGGCCGCATTTCTTCCTTAGCCATTACAACAACCAGTCCCTTCTTGATGGTCATGATCATGGACATCTGCTTTAGGCTCTTCTAGTCCTTCTATCTCAATATTATTCTTTTTAGCATAATCCCAAAGAGCTGCATGAACGGCTTCTTCAGCTAATAGAGAGCAGTGCATTTTGACTGGTGGCAGCCCATCCAGTGCTTCTGCTACTGATTTATTCGTAATATGCAGTGCTTCTTGGATTGTCTTTCCGATGACAAGTTCTGTAGCCATGGAGCTTGTAGCAACAGCTGCACCACATCCAAAAGTTTTAAACTTGGCATCTTGTATAATATCTTCTTCTATCTTTAGATAAACTTTCATAATATCTCCGCATTTTGCATTTCCAACAGTACCTACACCACTGGCCTCTTCAATTTCTCCAACATTTCTAGGATTCATAAAATGATCCATTACTTTTTCACTATACATAGTTTTCACCTCACCGTTTGTCTTTTATATTTTAATTTTATTTGTTTGCTTTTAAAAACTCTTCATACAAAGGAGACATATCTCTCATTCTCTGCACAATCTGGGGCATCTTTTCGAGTACATAGTCAACTTGTTCTTTCGTCGTACTCTCTGCAAGTGTAAATCTTACAGAACCATGGGCTTTTTCATGGGGAAGCCCTAAAGCTAAAAGTACATGAGAAGGGTCAAGAGAACCTGATGTACAAGCCGAACCACTGGAAGCCGCTATACCATTCATATCTAATAAAAGAAGTAATGACTCTCCTTCAACAAATTCAACACCAATATTAACATTATTAGAAAGTCTCTGGGTCTTATGTCCATTGAGCTTACAATAAGGAATCTGAGTGATTAACCCTTGAATCAGCTCATCCCTAAGTGCAGTAATATTTTTTATTTTTTCTTCAAAATGGTCATAGGCCAGTTCCATAGCTTTTGCAAGCCCTACGATACCAGGTACATTTTCTGTTCCTGCCCTTCTACCTCTTTCTTGTGCGCCGCCATGGATAAAAGGTGCCGTTTTGATGCCTCTTTTGATATATAAAAGACCCGCTGATAAAGAAAGCAGGTCTATATTTTGTTCTTTAACATCTATCTTTACTTGACCTATTGCCTGTACGGCATCGGTATGAAAAATAATCTGATGTTCTTTAGCTATTTGACCAATTTCACTAATAGGCATTATGGTTCCAATTTCATTGTTAGCATACATGATTGAAATAAGAATTGTTGAATCTTTAATAGCTTTCTTAACATCCTCGGGATTTACCATCCCCTCTTCGTCTACATCTAAATACGTTACCTCATAACCCTGTTTTTCTAAGTATTCGCAGGTATGCAATACTGCATGATGCTCTATCTTAGATGTAATAATATGATTGCCTTTGGCTTTGTAAGCTTCTGCTATACCTTTAATGGCCCAGTTGTCAGCTTCTGTTCCACCACTTGTAAAAAAGATTTCATTCGTATTGGCACCTAAGTATTTTGCCAGTGTCTCTCTTGCTTCATCAATAGCTTTTTTGTTAACCTGAGCCAGATGATACACGCTTGAAGGATTACCAAAATTCTCTGTAAAATAAGGAAGCATTATTTCTAATACTTCTTTTTTAACTGGTGTAGTTGCTGCATTATCAAAATATATCTTTTCCATTATGATCTACACTCCTTAACTGCATCTAAATGTAATAAATATGTGATGCCTCTTCATTTATTTTTTCATAATCTTCCATCAGCTGTTTCAAACTGATACTATCTACTACTTTATTAATACTGTCTCTTATCTTTTCCCATACACCCCTTGTTACACACTTCCCATCTAATGTACAATGATAAGTATTATCCTCACATGTACAATCAGTCGGAGCCAAAGAGCCCTCCAGTGCTCTCAGGATTTCTCCTATCGTAATATCTGCTGGATCTTTTGCTAAAAAATACCCACCCTGGGCTCCTCTTACGCTAGATACAAGCTCATTTTTTTTGAGAAGTGCCATCAGCTGTTCTAAATAATTTTCTGACATACATAGTCTCTCTGCAATACTCTTTAGTGCTATGTGCCTGTCTTTAGAATACACTGCTAAATCTACCATGGCCTGAAGGCCATATCTGCCTTTTGTTGATAATTTCATTTGCTTTCCCTCCAATCCCTAGCTTTTTCGTAGGAATTATATACACAGCATATCACTGGGTAATTTTTTTGTCAATATAAGTCTTGTAAAATTTTGTGTAGTTTTTTTTTATTTTTCATCTTATAATAAACTAATGGGGTTTAATAGATAGACTTTTAAACGATCAGAAAGGATTTACTTATGAAAAAAGGTAATTTAATCATTTTAGTTTTTATCGTACTCATCCTTATAATAAGCTTAATTTCTATTTTTATACTTGGTTCTGATGCTACTTCTCCAACCGTGGCTAAGATCACGGTCTATGGAAAATTAGAAAAAACAATCGATTTAAATGATGTCAAAGAGCCTTATGATTTTGAGGTAACAAATGGTACAGGCGGTTATAATGTTATCCATGTAGAACCTGGGAAAATTTGTATTTCAGATGCCAACTGCCCTGACCATGTTTGTGTAAAAAAAGGGTATGTCACATCTAAGATTGCTCCCGCCGTGTGCATCCCTAATGGGGTTATGGTTGAGGTAGATGATCCAAACGCACCTGAAATCGACTCACTTTCACAGTAACCTAAAAAAGGAGAACTTAAAATGTCACGTTTACACAAACTTATTTATTTGGCTATGCTAGTGGCTATTTCATTAGTCATCTACATCGTTGAATTGCAGTTGCCCTCCCTCATACCTGTTCCTGGGGTAAAACTTGGGCTAGCTAATGTTGTTTCTCTCTGTGCACTGCTTATTTATGGCCCTTCAGAGGCTATCATCGTACTGCTACTCAGAGTTTTGCTTGGCAGTATGTTGACAGGTCAAATGGTTTCTCTAGCTTTTAGCTTGTCCGGCGGACTACTTAGCCTACTGTGCATGATTGTACTTAACAAATATTTTAGCAATTATATAAGCCTTTGGGCAATCAGCATTGCTGGCGGTGTCTGCCATAACATTGGTCAATTGTTTATAGCTTCTATCATTGTAGACACCCTAAAGATTTATTATTATCTGCCCATTCTGCTTATATCCGGTGTTATAACAGGTTATTTTATAGGATTGGCTGCAGATTTTATATCCAAACACCTAAAAAAAATGAGAATCAATTAATAGATTCTCATTTTTTGTTACATATTTAGAACTATATTAGAATATAATTTAATATATTAGGTATTTATATAGTTAAATGAGCTTGAACTTAATAAATAATATATTATAGAGAATATACTACCTACTAGTGACTTCTGCTCCTAATGCCGGTTCATTTAGGAGCAGGACTATCTTTTGATTATAAACATTTTTATAAGTCCTAAGCTCATTATTTTACATATGGATTAAAAATTTATAAAAAGGGGATACTCTACCATTTTACAACTCTATGCTATATAGTATGCTTACTGTTTAAAAGTGTTACCTTTTATTTACTAATATTTTATTCTATTACAAGTATATTTCGTTCCACTTTTTTTGACAAATTTTTTCTAATCGATTCGTTAAGCCTCTCCTCTGTTATAACCCCTTCTTCATAGGCTTTATTGATAGCCTCTGCTGCCAGCTTGAGATCTTTTGGCATAAGGATAATATCATTTCCTGCCAAAAAACCTTTTACCACCGCATCCTCTACAGTGTAATTTTCCGAAACTGCTCCCATATTCATAGCATCTGTTATAAATAAAACTTTTTGAGTATTCAATACGGTTTTCATGTAATCAAACCATTTTTTTGATAAAGTAGCAGGATACTCTTCATCAACGTCTTTTACCAGCAGGTGACCCCTCATCATCACATCTATTCCACTGTTAACAGCTTCTATGAACGGTACCAACTCTTCTTTTTCCAATTCCTCTTTTGTTTTATTTACATAAGCTATCCCATTGTGAGAATCTTCTTTTGTATTGCCATGACCTGGGAAGTGTTTAATCACTGGCTGCACCTCTTGATCTAAAAGCCCTTGGGCATAGCGTATGACCATCGGGGTCACCTGTTCTTTTGTTTTTCCAAAACTTCTTGTTCCTATTACAGTATTTTCCGGATTATTATAAATATCTGCTACTGGTGCAAAATCCATATTAAAGCCCAGTTCCTTTAGTACCTTTCCCATCCTTTCTGCTTCATAGTATGCTATGTCTGTATCTCCTGTTTTTCCAATATCAAAAGCTGATTTGAAGGGCACTTCAACAATCTCTTTGTTGATTCCTATGCGGCTTACTATCCCTCCTTCTTCATCAACTCCAATAAAAAGCGGAATTTCAGAAAGCGCCTGCATGTCTTTTATAAATGTTTTGACCTGTTCCTTGTCTTTAATATTTTCTTTAAAAAGAATGATGCCTCCTACTTTATAAGTGGTGATAACCTGATCGACCTGCTGATTAACCCCTAAAATGGGCTGTCCGTCTGCATCATTACGTACATCCATCATAAAAAGCTGACCAATTTTTTCTTGTGTACCCATGTGGCTTATGATTTCTTCAACTGGATCTATGGGTTCTACAGGCATCTGTGGCTCTTCTGGTACAGTGGTTTGAGTATCTCCCTTTATATTTTCTTGTCCTTTTTGTGGTTTTTCTGGTAGAATCTCAAAAGAAGTACATCCCGTTACGAAAAATAATACGCTTACAGTTAGTAAAATATACACTTTTTTATACATTCTAAATACTCCTTTTATACTTTATTAGAGAAATTATATGAAAATTATTGAAATATCCTGTGTTTTACAGATATAATGGGATTAGATTTTATTTACTCTAAGGATGTGACTCAACGTGGAAAATACAGTTTTTGATGAAGCTTTAAAAAATGCTTTGTATGATAAATCTCATGCCTGCCCTGTCTGCAGCCAAGATTTCACGGCTAAGACAGTTAAGGTGGGAAAAAATCAAGTGGTTTCAATAGACAGTGATTTATATGCCAGATACTCTGTTGTAAACCCCATACTTTATGATGCTTTAGTATGCCCCCACTGTGGCTACGCAGCACTCACCAAAGCCTTTGACTCTCTACTTCCCAAGCAAAAAGAATGGATTAAAGCTCAAATAAGTACCAGCTACAACCCCCGTTCTTATTCAGAGTATACCACACTTGAAGAAGGTGTACATAAGCATAAAATGGCTCTCTTAAGCTGCCTGACTAAAAAGGGCAAGACAGGAGAACAGGCCTATATAGCTCTTCATATTGCATGGCTTTATAGGGATCTTAAAGATACGGCCAATGAATTATCTTTCCTACAAAGAGCTTACGAAGGCTTTACAGCAGCTCTGTCTACGGAAAGATTTCCTGTTTTTGGCATAGACGAGATGACGGCTATGTACATGGTCGCTGATATAGGTTATCGTCTTGGTCATATCTCTGAGGCAAAAAAATATTTGGCTATTGTCATTACCTCTCCTGGTATTTCTGCCCGTATCAAAGACAGAGCACTTGATCTCAAAAACAAAATACAACATGCTGTCTAATAAAAAAAGACCCTAGGGTCTTTTTTATTGATTTACCATGCAGGATATTTACTCATCCAAGCTTCACTTTCCTCAAAAAACACAAATAAATCCTGTGAAATTTGTTTTATTTCCTTTGCTAACTCTATATTTTCTAAAAGCTCTGGTTGAATACCTTGAGTTCCTAAGTAGGCTCCAAGTATATT
>JAQSYC010000151.1 GCA_029256345.1 Clostridia bacterium
AGCTGTTTTGCGAGAGAAAATACTTCACCAGGCAGTAACCGGGTATTGATCTTGCTAGAGGCGACTTTTAAGTTAACATTTCTATTGGCGTCAGCATTATTATAGGACGTAGAAAAACTGGCAATAATATTTTGTATATCTTTAAAAGACTCTTTGGTATATTTTACAGGAATTTTGTTGGTAATAATCTCTATTTGCGTATCGCCTAAGTCTTCCGAGTCTAAAACGGTAAAAATTTTATCCAGAGTAGCTACTAAGTCAAGTTCTTGACCTTCTATTTCTTTGGTAATAACAAAAGCTCTGTTTTTTCGGCTAATAGTAGCATCTACTGGCTCAATATGGAATTTTGGGACGTAAGATTCAATCACACTGTGGATATGTTCTTTATCATAAATGTGTTTGAGTGAGAAAGTACTCTTCTCTGCCGGTGGGTGTGTAAGGTATTTATATTTGTCAAATACGTTGCCCTGATGTCCTACGGCATAAGCATTATCTAATATTTCGTCCATATTGTACTCGGAACCTAATGCGCTGATTGGAATTTTATAAGAAAGGTCACCTTTATAAATGACTAGGTCTTTATCTTCAGCTTCTTTTGCTAAACTAGCTTGTAGTTTTTCGTGTGCCTGGGTTCGTGTAAGCCCGCCTATATCCATCCCGTTAACGATAATGCCCTGGGCAAAGACTTTATCAAATTCATTAACCTTTGTATATATGTAAGTCGTGGCACCGATTCCTATGCCACTCATGATTACAATTACAATAAGCATGGTCCATTTAAAAGTACGGTTAATACGCATATCAGCTCCTCCTAGTAGTTAAAATAGTCATAATGTTAGTGTGCCATTCCCTATTAAATACATGCATAAGACTCTTAGTAACTTTTAGAGGACCTGCATTAATTGTGAGAATACACCAACTAATAAACTAAGAATAAGCATGATACTAATAACACTAACAACTGTTTTTCTGTTTTTGTTCATCCACGCATAAATATTTATCTTGTTTTTTTTGTTTGATTTCATTTGTCATTCCTCCCATTGTATTATACCATTGTTAATACAATAATTGCCATCAATTTTTCTTATGTTGTCCACGTCAAACTTGACCTTTAATATCCCATCATCCAGGATTTCCAAAATCTCACCACGACCAAGTTTTTTATGAACAAGGAATTTATTTTTTTGAACATGAACTTTTAAAGAATGGGCGGTAAGATCCTCTATAAATAAAGATGGGTTAACGGGTTTGCCATATTTTTCAGAGGGGATATAGAGATATAAGTTGTTTTTAGCACGGGTCATGGCCACATAAAATAGTCTTCTCTCTTCTTCGGCCTCTACTTCACTACTGCTTTTATGATGGGGAATACTCCCTTCTATCACATCAATAATAAAGACTTCTTTAAACTCTAGACCTTTGGCACCATGCATCGTGGTTAAAGTGATACTATCTTGCTGCAAGGCCTGCTGTGAAGTCTGCTCTTTGATTTTTTTGGAGATATCTATCAGAAAGGCTTCCCAGTCGGTGTAGTTTTTAAATGCTATTGCTGATTCTTGCAGTTCATCTAACACTTCATATAATGTAGTAGGTGGTATTTTCCTATAGCTCGTATAGTCAAGAATATATTGATCATATCCTATATTTTTTCTGATATAAAGAATCGCATCTTGAAGAGATTTTTCCCTTAAAATTTGTAAATCAAATAAAAGTTGCTGAATATAATTTTTTTGCCATTCGGTAACCTCGTCAAAAGTCAATAAGTTTGCAAAAAATGTTCCAGGTAAACGACAAGCTTTTTCAGCAATTGCTTTACTGATATAGCGTTTAGGTTTATTGATTATCTTTAAGGCAAGTTCACTGTTTGTCATATCTGAGGCTAAATGGAGATAGGCAAGGATATCCTGAGTCACCCACTGATCGTATAGGGTTATCATGCCATCTCTTAGGCAAAAGGAAAGATTAGCAGTAAGCAGTATTTCCACTACCGGCCGTGCTTGAAGATTAGTACGGTAGATAACAGCCAAATCACGCAGCTTTTCTCCTTGGTTTTTTAAAGTGATAATCTGATTTAGAATCAGCTCAGATTGTTCTTTTGAATCTTTACAATAGGTGACTTTTGGTATATGACCTATCTCATTGGGAGTGGTTAAAGCCTTAACATAGCGGTTTTTATTGTGTGTAATGAGTGCGAGACTATAGTTTAATATATTTTTTGTAGAACGATAGTTAACATCCAGAAAAATCTGTTGGGTATTTGGAAAATGATTTTTGAAATCTAGAAGAAATTCTGGCTTCGCTCCTCTGAATTTATAGATGCTTTGATCATCATCCCCTACAACAAAGAGATTTTCATGCTTTTTAGTAAGCAGTTTAATAATTTCAAACTGTACCAGATTGATATCTTGAAACTCATCTACCAATAGATAACGATAATAATTTCTGACTGCATTTAAAAGCGTCTGGTCATTTAAAAGCAAGTAATAACAATGAACTAACATGTCATCAAAATCAAATTTATGATGAACTTCTTTATAATATTCATACTCCTGAAAAAGTTTTAAAAAAATTTCTTTAGAAAGCCCATCAGGATAATAATATTTGGGATTAATAAGCTGGTTTTGCATCAATGCCAGATGTTTCAGAAACTCTTCGACAAAATCTTCGTACTCATCACTCTCAAGCTTTAAAAAAAGATTTTGGATAATCGTTTTTTTTTCGCTTTCTAGTAATAGATTGGAGGAATGATATTTTTGAGGATCCGAGCTTTTAAGAATCTTATAGAAAATACTGTGCAGTGTACCAAAGTGTACCCGGGATTCCCGATACTGTTTGATGAAACGCTCTTTCATTTCGTTTGCCGCCAGTTTACTGAAAGTAACCACTAAAATGTGCTGTGGATCGCAGTTAAGCTGCTGCAGCATATAATGGATTCTATTAATAATGACATGGGTTTTGCCAGAACCAGGTCCTGCTATTACAATAGTAGGCTTTAGGGGGCATGTCACGGCATGTTTTTGACTCGGGTTTAAATCTAAGGGCATTTGGTCTTCCCTTTCTTATTTGAAATTTGTAATCTTTATTATACCATAAGTTGACCTTTTAATTGAAATCAATTTATATTATAATTGAAATGACTAGCTTAAGAAAGGGTGTTAAATATGTTTGATTTAAACGCTATTATCCCTCTTCTTTTTTCGGCATTAGGAGTAACGACTTTATTTTTAACTTTTAAAATAAAGCTGGAGAGGGATGCCAAAAAAGAAAAGAAGCAATTAGAAGCTTATTTTAAAGAAGACTTTAATGCTTCTTTTGCCAGAAAAAAGGAGCTTCCTGAATCGATGTTTTTAAAACCGGCTTGCGAAAGGCTGCCCGTTGTCGATGATGTGGCGTGTCAACAGCTGTACGACCAAGTCATGGCCTGTGCCAAGCTTAAATTAGCTAATTTAAAAAATCATACTAACTTAGACCTTAAAAAGACCTATGGCATGGTACAGTTTGAAAATCTCATTGAGTTTGAAAGAAATTATTTAGCACTTATGGACATCTTAGTAAAATATGGTAATATATTATATGAAAAAGGTTTCATTTCAGAAGCTAAGCATGTTTTAGAAGAAGCACTTGTTTATGAATGCGACTTATCAAAATGTTACATATTACTCTCAGATATATACCTTAAGCTTGGTGCCAGAAGGGCATTACAAGATCTTAAATGCAGTGCTGAGAAAAATATGAAGGAATCTCATTATTTGACTAAAATACTTTGCAATATTGAAAGTGCAAACCAAGTTATGAGCTAATGAAAGAGAGATGGTAGATTATGAATATAGGTATTTTTACAGATACGTATTCACCACAGGTTAACGGCGTTGTAAGCTCTATTCTTACACTAGAAAAAGAACTCAGAAAGCAGGGTCATAATGTTTATGTCTTCACTATAAGTCATCCAGAAGCTCAAGAAAGTTCTAATTATGTCTATAGAATAGGAAGCTTGCCTTTTATCTTTTTAAAAGATCACCGTGTAGGTATTTTATTTTCGAATAAACTTGTCTACAGGATTAAACGACTTAAATTAGATATTATTTTGTCACAAACTGAATTTTCATTAGGAATATTTGCTAAGCTGGTTTCTAAGCGATTATCCATTCCTATTGTACATACCTACCATACGATGTATGAGGAGTATATGCATTATATTTCTAAAGGAATTGAGTTTTCCCCTGCTATAGCCAGAAAATACAGCAAATCTTTTTGTAATGGTGTAGATGGTGTTGTCGCCCCTACCAAAAAAACTGAAAGATTATTAAAAAGTTATGGGGTAAAAACACAAATACGGGTCATTCCAACGGGTATAGATTTTTCACCGCTGGATAAAAGTAACTATTCACCTGAAGAGATTCAAAATCTTAAAATAATCTTTAATATTCCCCAGGAGGACCCGGTTATTTTATTTGTAGGCCGTGTGGCTAAGGAAAAAAGTATAGATGTTGTCATTCGTGCAATGGCACTGCTTGTGTCCAAAGTCCCCAATGCTAAATTAGTGATTGTAGGCGATGGGCCATCGAGGCTCGAACTTGAAGAATTGGCTAATGCGCTTCAGATAAGGCAGGCCATTTTCTTTACAGGCATGCAGCCTTGGAGTACAATCGGTAAGATGTACCAATTAGGAGATATTTTTGTAAGCGCTTCCGTAACTGAAACGCAAGGGCTGACCTTTGCAGAAGCGATGGCAGCCTCTCTTCCGGTGGTAGCCAAGGAGGATGAAAGCATCGCCGGACTCATACGAGATGACTATAACGGACGTTTATTCCATACAA
>JAQSYC010000152.1 GCA_029256345.1 Clostridia bacterium
ACTAGCAAGCAGTCTGCCTAGATTCCATTCTGTCTTTTTCATATACGGTTATCTCCTTTCTCACCAAAGAACATTCTTTGGACAGCTGCAACAATAAGTACAATGATAAACAGCACAACTGCCATAGCTGAGGCAAGACCTACTTTCTGTAGTTTAAAAGCTGTTTCTACTGTTTGAATAACAAAAGTTTTTGAACCATTTCCTCCATTTGTCATAACGTATGGGATTTCAAATACACTTAATGCCCCATTAATAGATAAAAGTAGGTTGAGCTGTACAATACGTTTAATACTTGGTAAAATGATGTACAAAAATTGCTGCCACCTATTGGCCCCATCTATTTCTGCTGCTTCATAAACCTCACTGGATATAGACTGAATAGCCCCTATAAAGATTACCATATTAAAGCCCATATACCGCCATATGGATACCCCAGCCAAACTCCAGTTAATGACCTTCACATTACCTAACCATTTCGTAATATACTCTCCGAGCCCTATGAACTGCAGAACTGTATCTAATACCCCCTCAGGTCTTAGGAAATAAGAAAAGATAAAACCTATTGCTACACCATTAATAAGATATGGGAAAAATAATACCCCTTTGAAAAAGTTTTTTCCTTTTGTTTTAGAGACTGTAAGGATTGTTGCGAAGTAAAGTGCAATGGCTATCTGAACAAATGATCCTAACAAATAATATAAGGAAACTGGGAAAACCTTGAAATACGCTGGATCAGAAAAAATCTGAATATAATTTTTAAGCCCTACAAATTCTTTGCTGCCAGAGTAGCCATTCCAATTGGTTACACTATAATAAAACATATTTAAAACAGGTGTGTATGTAAAAAGAAGAAGTAGTAACACCGGAATAGTACTAAACAAAAAAACAGCCCAAGCTTTCTGGGTATTGGTCTTCTTTGTAAAGATATCATTCATTTGAGCCTTTTTCTTTCCTTCAGCTGCGCTTATATTCATGCTCTGCTGCCTCCTATTTTTAAAAATAGGGAATGGCTTTAAAACCACTCCCATTTTATTGGCTTATTAACTCCCTCTTTATTGTCCCAATACTTCTTTTTGTCCTTTTTGCCACTTTGTGTTTAAATCATTCATAATCTCATCAAAAGAATCTGGTCTATTGCCAATAGCCGCTTCAATAATTCTATATTTAAAATCCTGTGTCCATAATCCGACTTCTCCTGTTTGATCAATCTTATCTAACAAACCTTCTTTACCTGCTGGAGATGGATCTTCAGTGAAAAGGACTGCTCCTGCCTCAGTGATTGCGTCCAGTGCTGCTGGCATCTCTCCGTCTAATGTAGGAGGAATACACACTTCGTTCACTGCAAAACCAGATTCATTGATGAACCACCAGAAGTAAGCTAATGCAGCTTCCTTATTTTTAGAATTTTTGTTGATCATCAGCGGAAGATCTGGCGCTACCCTTACATATTGTTTGCCATCTTTAGCTGTTGAAGGAAATGCCATGATACCAATATCATCTGGATTATCTGCTAAAGCTTGAACCTGTGGTACTGCCCATACACCAAGTACCATTGTTGCAATCTCCCCATCTGCCATCATCTGCTTAGAAGATTCCCAGTCCGTTGTTAATGGATCTTCCTCAATAAGTTTTTCTTTAGCCACATCATACATCAGTTTATAGATCTGATAGTGTGGTGTACCCGGTGCAAAGGGTTCTTTGATATCAATCATTTTGTTTAAATAATCCGAATCTCCTGCCACATTAACCCTAGTATCTTCCCATTGATTGAGCGGCCATCCAGCTACATAATTTGTATAAAGAGGAATAGCATCTGTCTTTCCTTTAATTTGTTTAAGTGCTGCAATAAATTCATCTGTTGTTTTGGGAATACTGGTAACCCCTGCATCTGCAAATACTTTTTTATTGTATACTACCCCATTGATTGCAAAAACTGGTGCAATACCATAAATTTGTCCTTCTACACCTGTTTTTGCTTCCATTGGTCTATAGGACTTATTGATTTCTTCTACCGTCCCTAAAGGTTCAAAGAAATTAGGAAGCTCGGATTTATCTACCCCATCCGGAAGAACAAGTACATCTCCATAATCTGATGTATTCATACGCATCTTAACTTCTCCGTGATAATCTGTAATGCCTTGAACCTTTACCTTTACATCTGGATATTTTTCATTAAATTTCTTTATGTATTCTGGGAAAGCTGTATCTACCAAATCTGTTCGTTGTGTTAATACTGTAATCTCACCAGATGGTCCTGTAGCCGCTTCCTTTGTTGTTACTGCCTTAGTTGTTGCCCCATCTTCTGCTGCTGGTTTTTCACTGCTTTGGTTACCGCCACAACCTGCCAAACTCGTCAATGACATAGAAGCCACTATTGCAAGTACAAATACTTTCTTAAAACTCATTAGAAATCCCCCCATTTAAAATTAATTTTTTGCTATCTTTTTTAAATTCTTGAATTTATCGCATCAAGCCCTTACTTAAACCATTTTTATTTTTAAGTATATTTAAGTAAATATATGACATAAATTAATTATATGATATATCCAAAAAAAAATCAATATTAATTTAATTATTTACATTTTTCTGATATCAAGATTTAATTACTATAATTTATAGTAATTAAATCCTTTTTTTACACATTTTTATATTCATATTACCTATTTTTGAACATTATTATAATCTTATATTACTGTAATCATATATTACCTTCAACTATCACTTAATAAACATGTTATATTTTAAGTAATTAATATTTTTTAATATTATTTTTAAGTTAATATCATTATGTTTTATCAAAATTTTTATAGGAATGATTCCTATAATATAAAAAAGCATGCTATTGAGGTTTCCCTTATTCAATAGCATACTTTTTTATCTGTTTTCCTATTAATTTTGTAAATTTTTTACAGAATTTCTATAAATAATATTACTGCTTATAATCTGACGCCCCATGTGACTGGTGTCATCTTTGATTTTCCTTAATATAGCTTCAACGGCCGCCTCTGCCATTGCTTCAATATCGACTTCTACAGTTGTAAGCGGTGGATCCATAAATGTGGATATAATGTAGTTATCAAATCCCACCACCGATACTTGATCTGGCACTTTTATCCCTTGGATCTTGAGTTTATTAATCAGCAAATAAGCTGTCTGATCACAGTTACATACAAACGCTGTTGGCATCTTCTGCGGAAGGTTAATCTCTATAAACTTTCCTTCTTTATTCCTATCATTTATAACACTATGATCTCCTAGCTCAATATGATGCTCTATAAGCGCTTTACAATACCCTAAATACCTATCTAGTATACTACTCGTCGCATGGATATTGCCAACAAATGCAATATCTCTATGACCATTTGCTATCAAATGATTAGTCACCATATAAGAACCATAAAAACTATCGCTTATGATACTGTCATATTCTGAGTTCTGATTATAAAAATCTAATAATAACGTAGGAATACCGATATGATAAAGTGTGTCAATGTACAAGTCATCTACTTGTCCTAATATAATGAGTGCATCCACTTTATTTTCCACCACTATTGTTGGTTTTCTTTTTTCATATTCATGCTCTTCATCTAAAATTTCTAATATTCCAAAACAGTTATTGGTTTTTAGTATCCTTATAATACTATGATATATCTTTGAATAAAAAGAGTTTCCGCCTGCAGCATCCATAAACTTTTCATGTATCAGTATCCCTATATTATAATACGCGCTGCCATTATCACTTTTTACCGATGTATTATAAGCGTATCCCATTTCTCCAGCTAACTGAATAATGCGTTCACGTAATTCTTCACTTACACCCTCTTTATTCCCAAGTGCCTTTGAAACCGTCACCGTACTCACATTAAGTTCTTTGGCAATATCAGACATGGTAACACTTTTTTTCATTGAATAATTCCCCTTCACGTGTGATTAAATTCTGCCCTTTATCTTTTTTAATAGTATAGCATTTTCAAAATGAATACAAGTATTTCTTTTTTTAGACCAATGGATACAACCCGCAATAAGATTATTACAAGCTAAAAGAGTGCTAATAAATTCTAGCACTCTTTTAGTTATTTATTGTATCTGCTCTTCACTTTCTTCTTGTCCCTCTGGAGGAGTGATGTTAAGCAACCTCACATTGATATTAATCGGCTTGTTAACAATTGTAAACCTATCTGATACCTTGACATCTAAGGGCAAAGTATATTCACCTTCAGTAAGGCCTGTGAAATCAATCGCAGCTGTAATATCTTTGTTCTTCAGGGCCAACAGCTCTTCAGCTGTAGCACTTAACTTAACCTCAATGTTTTCTGTCAAAATCTCATAACCTAAACCTTCACTCATTCCAAGCACTTGTAGTTGTAATTCATTGGCCGGAATCATATAGGAAAATGAATTCTCCTTCTGAATTTCCACTGTTACGTTGACTGTACCATCTATATTGTCTATATACTGAATACCCTTCGGTAAAATCATCTCAGCTGTCACAACATTTGTTCGGATAAAATCGTTTAATTTTATAGGTTTAAGTTGAATTTTTTGCACTTGATCCACCACCTCCGCTTTACCCACAATGGTCACCTGTTCTGGTGTAACAATTACATTTGTCTGTACATAACCTTGTGGCAGCGCTCCTTGGAAAGTTGCTTCAATCGGAACAGTTTTCTTTTTACCTATTGGCAATTTGACTTCTACAAATTGTGGCATCTTCTTGAGCCCTAATATTTCTTCTCCATCTTCATCATATACTTTCACCGGTACTGTTTGTATCAGTTCATCTTCTGAAAAAGTTTCTATA
>JAQSYC010000153.1 GCA_029256345.1 Clostridia bacterium
GCTCCACCTAATATAGCTATAAATGTTAATATACCTGATACAGCCGAAAATAGGATGAGCGACTTAATATACCCCAGTTTATCTGTCATTCTCCCTAATATAAGTCTTGATGCTGTAAATACAATAAAAAACAGAGATAACATACCCGAAGCAGCTGTAGGTTCCCAATCTAAAACCTTTTCTATGTAATTAACAAGCCACCCTCCAACCGCCAGTTCCGCCATCGTTCCAAAAGAAAGAATGCCGACTGTAAGCCATGCAACAGGTTCCCTTAGGAATTTCTTCCATGAAGCATGCTGTCGCTTCTCCTCATTCTCATCTGGAAATCTCCCTTTTAAAGCCGGAAGAATAGGAATGATACAAAGTGTCAGCATCATGAGATACATGCCTCTCCATCCCATAATCCTCCCACCTAATGAGAGTTGCATCAAAAAAGCTGCGCAGATAGGCGCTATAATAGAACTTAAGCCATAAAAAAAATGAGCTAAATTCATCATCATCCCTGTATTGTTTATAAAAATGCGAGCTGCTAAAATAGCTAATATAATCTCTAACATACCATTTCCTATGTACATCATAAAGTAGGAAAGTGAAAATGCTTGATAAGAATCTGCGAAATAGATAAATACTCCGGAAAGAGTCATCACTATAAAACTTAAAACAGTGATTTGTTTGATTCCTTTTTTCCTTGACAGCCACGCCGTAAAGCTGCAGGCTAACATATAGCCCAATGCATTTAATGAAAGTAAAAGTCCTACATCTTTTTCTGACAATTCAAAGTCAGTCTGCATTCTCGGGATTGCCGGCCCTTTTATATTTTCTGAAATACCAAATACAAAAAAACCTATAAAAACTACTGCTAATAAAACATAATAATTACTTTTACTCACCTTTTTATTCATATCCTATACTCCTCTATTTCTTTAAGAATGAATAACTTTATAATGGGTATTAATAGCATCTAATCCTATTTTTTTAAGACCTTCATAATAATCGCCGTAAAAATCATCACTCATTAAAATTTGTGGCATGCTATAACAGGGGATATACTTGAGGCAGCTCTTCTCTATAGCACTTTTTGTCAACTCGGTTATCTGTGCATCGCATAATACAACATATTTAGGGTTTATCATACAAGTGGCTGATACAATGATTTTTGCTGCCCAATCAATAAGTCTGTCTTGTTCCTCCCGCAGTCTATCAGAATTTATGGGTAGATTCAGATCTTTAAGTGGAAGCAGTCCGATTTCCCCTGCAAAAGCTGTGAATCCTCTTACCACTTCGCCATTGATAATAATACCTGCGCCTGGACAGTTCTTTCCAATATAAATATAAATCATACTATCTTCTTCTAAAAGTTGAATGTTTTTATAATAATAGCCCAATGCCACTGCATTCATATCGTTTTCTATAAATGTTGGGAGATTAACTCGTTCTTCAATATAGGTTTTCAAATCAAAATCCAGCAATTCATCATATTGGGGTATGAATTTTATTTTTCCATCCAATACACTACCTGGGACTCCTATAGATATAGCCTTTATATCCGGATAGCTCTGTATAAGTACCTTTATGTTTTTTTCTATGGCAGTGATATAACTTATCTCTTTCATAGGCAGTTCTAATAATGACGTTATAAATTGATAAGGCTTACTTTTTACAACTTTGCCTTGATTAATCGCTTGATAGTCTTTATAAATGGTTTCTCCTTTTAAATCTGTTACCATCACCCATAAGCTGTTCCCTTCAATATACAAGCTTAAAAGCAACTGATACGTATAATTGAGGACATACCGTTCTGCCCGTCTCCCCCCGCTGGACTCATCATACCCTACTATCAAAACCTCCCCACACTCTTTCATCTCATTCAAAAGCTTTCCGACAGTTGGATAACTGATGTGTGAGGCCTTTGCAATATCTGTTTTAGTAGCTGACTCCGATTCTCTTAATATGCTTTTTACAATGCCTTTATTAATCTCTTTGATAACTGCTGGCTGCCCTGTAATATCCATTTTAATTGTTTTTTATACTTATTAAACAAACTTTTAAAACATTGTTTAATAAGTATGTCTTTATAATACTCTATCTTTGATAACTATGCAACTAGAAAAGAACCTATATGCGTAGACTTTTTGAGTGTCTCCTTTATAGGTTCTAATTTTATTACTTGTAAGTTCTTTCATTTTTATTGAAATATCCGCTTTCTCCAGCTATTAATTAATAATTTTTTCAAAACATACTAAATCCAGCCACCGATTAAACTTATATCCTACCTCTTTATAGTGGGCACACTTTTGATAACCATATTTCTCAAACAGTGCAATACTCCCAGTGTTCTCGTGGCATATCAAAGCTATTAGTGCATGGATAGCTTTGGTTTTTGCTCTATCTTCTATAAAATTTAGGGCTTTACTTCCAATGCTCTTTCCTTCATATCCCTCTTTTAAATAGATGGTTACTTCTGCTGTCTGGTCAAAAGCTTCTCTGGGTTTATATTGGGCAAGAACAGCGTATCCGCATACTTCACCATCATATCGAATGATATAACCTTCGTATTTGGGATTCTTAAATATCAGTAAATCTCTCATTTCATCTCGGGATATCTCCCTTTTATGAAACGTTGCTGTTGAGTGCTCCACATAATGAAGATAAATGGCTCTAGCCTCATCTATATGTTCTTCTGATGCTCTTTCAAATATACATTTCTCCATAAATGCCACCCTCTATTTCATTTACCTTTGCATATTGGCAAACTTGGTGTATTGACCAAGCCAAATAAGTTCTACTGTCCCCGTTGGGCCATTTCTTTGCTTTGCAATAATCACCTCTCCTACATTTTTTTTCTCTGTATCCGGGTGATAATATTCATCTCTATAAAGAAACATCACAACGTCTGCATCCTGTTCTATTGCACCTGATTCCCTTAAATCTGAGAGCATCGGTCTATGATCTGCTCTTGCTTCACAGGCCCGTGAAAGCTGTGAAAGAGCAATAACGGGGGCACTCATTTCTCTGGCAAGTGCCTTAAGAGATCTGGAGATTTCAGAAATCTCTTGCTGCCTTGAATCATTTTTACCATGTCCGCTCATGAGCTGCAGGTAATCTATCATAATAAGATCTAAGCCCTTTTCTAATTTCAGTCTTCTACACTTTGCTCTCATTTCCATTACATTGATACCTGGGGTATCATCTATAAAGATATTGGAAGACGCAATATTGGGTATAGCTCTTGCAAGTCTGTCCCAGTCTTCTTTTTCCAAAGCCCCGGTTCTGGCCTTTTGAGAGTCTACCATCGCTTCTGCACACAGCATACGACTTACAAGCTGATCTTTGGACATCTCCAGACTAAATACAGCCACACTCTTTTTATGTTTGATAGCTGCTCCCTGTATAACATTTAGAGCAAAAGCCGTTTTTCCCATAGAAGGTCTTGCTGCTACAAGAACGAGATCTGATGGCTGGAGTCCAGCAGTTTTATAGTCTAAATCAACAAACCCTGTCGGTACTCCCGTGACGCCCCCTTTGGTTTGATGGGCATATTCAATCTTATCTATTGAGTCAATCACAATTTGATTAATGTGAGAAAAATCTTCTGTATGCTTGTTTTGGATAATATCAAAGATTTGCTTTTCTGCAAAACTCATAATATTATCAATTTTTTCGTCACCCTCATAGCTTTTGGCTGTAATTTCATTACTCGCTTTAATCAGCCTTCTAAGAACTGCCTTCTCTTCCACTATTTTAGAGTATTGTTTGATATGGGCTGATGTAGGTACCATATTAGCAAGTTCTGCAATATAACTTAGGCCTCCCACTTGCTCAAGTATCCCTTTTTGAACCAGCTTGTCTTGAATAGTTATAAGATCTATAGGACTGCTGCTGGTATAAAGTTCCATAATAGCAGCAAATATTTGTGCATGATCTGGTCTATAAAAATCATCAGGCCTTAATATTTCACTGGCTACTATAACCGCTTCATGGTCCATAATAATAGCACCTAAAACCGATTGTTCAGCCTCTACACTATTTGGAGGAATTCTCATATTCTGCATTTCTTCCATAGACTATTCCTCTCCTTTTATCCATCAGTATACGTGTATTATGCCTGAGTAATGACAATAGTTACCTGGGCCATTACTTCAGGATGTAATTTAATAGCTACCTTTTGAGACCCTAAGGCTTTAATTGCTTCTTTAAGCTGTATTTTTTTCTTATCAATATCAATATCAAACTGCTTTTTAATCGTTTCTGCTATTTCCTTTGATGTCACAGAGCCAAATATTTTGCCACTTTCGCCGGTTTTTACAAGTATTTTAATTTCTTTATCTTTTAGCTTTGCTTCAATAGCTTTAGCTGTATCAAGTTCATTTTGTTTTTTCTTATCTTCTGACCTTTGTTCTAGTTTTCTTTGATTAAGGTTAACTGTATTGGCCTCTATAGCAAGCCCTTTAGGAAATAAGGCATTACGTGCATACCCGTCTTTCACTTCCAATAATTCACCTTTTTTACCTACTTTTTTCACATCTTGTGTTAATATAATTTTCATTTTATTTCACCTTCCTCAAAATATTTATCGACTGCCTGCCTTAATTGCTTTTTAGCCTCCATAGGGGTCATTCCTTTAAGCTGAGCACCAGCTACACTTAAATGCCCGCCACCTCCAAGCAGCTCCATGATACGCTGTACATTCATATCATGCAAAGATCTTGCACTGATCATAACATAGTCTTCTTTACTAGTTATCACAAAAGATGCCTCTATACCCTTAATGTTAAGAAGTTCATCTGCTACCTGTGCCGCTACAATATGAGCATGTAACAACTTACCATCTACTTCTGATACAGCAATATTATGTTTCCACATCTCTGCATCTTTAATAGCTGCTGCCCTTGCCTTATAAAATTCCATATCATTTTGGAAAAACATTCTTACTCTGCTGCTATCTGCCCCACTTCTTCTCAGGAGCGCAGCCGCTTCGAAGGTTCTCACGCCAGCTTTAAATACAAAGTTTTTTGTATCTATTGTAATCCCTGCAAGTAGGGCATCGGCTTCTATAGGCGTAAGTTTGATTTTGTCTGTAAGATAATTTAGAATCTCTGCAATCATTTCACAGGTTGATGATATATAGGGCTCTAAATAAGTAAGGACTGCATCTTCTATAAAGTCTGTACTTCGTCTATGATGGTCAAATACCACAACTTTATCGGCCATTTTTAAAATGTCTGGGTATTCTAGGTAGCTGGTTCTGTGTACATCAACAATAACTAGGAGTGTATCTTTTTTGATTTCAGCCTGTGCCGTGTCATGGGAAATAAATAAATCCTCATATTCATTAGACTCCATAATTCTATCATATAATGCCTGTATCGCAAAGGTTGGCTCATTTAATATAATGTAAGCCCTTTTCCCCATAATAGCAGCCGCTCTATAAACACCCATAGCCGCTCCTAAACAGTCCATATCTATACCTTTGTGTCCCATAATGTACACTTTATCTGCCTCACGTAAAAGTTCTTTGAAAGCATAAGCTTTTATTCTCACCTTAACCCGTGCACTTTTTTCTACCTCTTTGGTTTTACCACCGTAAAAAGTATACTTGTCACTGTTTTTGATAACAGCCTGGTCACCTCCGCGTCCTTGAGCCAGATCAAAAGCAGCTCTTGCATCTTCCCTTGCTGCTGTTAAGGAACTGAGATTGTACCCTATACCTATACTGAGACTTACTGGTAATTCATTTCCTACTTGAATGTGCCTTAATTCGTCCAGAATATCAAATTTTCTTTCCTGCATACTATCCAGTTCTTTTTTATTAAATACCAGCAAGTATTTATCCCTTTCGAACTTTGAAATAACAACTTCTCTTTCTTTAAACCACAAATTAATCTTTCTATCTATGATTGCCGTCAGCATCGGTCTTCTGACCTCTTCAATACTATGCATGATTTCATCGAAGTTATCTATACATAAATACCCTACCATACATCTTTGTTCTTTAATGCGTCTCTTGAGCGTTTTGTTTTCAGTAATATCAATAAAATAGAGAACAAACATCACGGTATTTTCATTTTGAAACGACTTAAACTTTTCTACACACATACTGTACTCTTTTTCTTTAATCTTGATTTCTCTTTCATAAGTACTTTGATTGCTATCAAATTCAGTAGGTTTTGTATCTTGCAATATGTTTTTGATGTTTTTTCCTATAAGTTCACGATTTTCTAGCATATTTAAAAAAGCGCCATTAGTCCATCTTATGGTTCCTGAATGTTCTATAATAGCCACTGGAATCCGTGCATTAGAAAACATAGTGTTTCTTATAATAGAAAGTTCTTGAGCCTCCTCAATAACCCTTTGCTTCAAAACGCCCTCTAGATTTTTTTTGAATAAGATACTTATTACCAAAAGAATCACAAACAGCACCAGACTGACAATCCCTAACGTCCTATTCACTATAGATAGTGCTGCTGTCACCGCGCCAATACTCATAAAAATTTGGGAAATTTTCAACTGCCTCATGGTATACGAAAAACTTTTTTTTGCTCTATCTCTCATATCTATTTCCTTTCCCCTCATTTAAACTATAATTGTAGCTTTTCGATAGTTAAAAATAGTATCAAAACATCCCAGCATCATGAGAACGCTTGTTGGAGTTACAAGCAACATAAATAACACAATATACCCGAGTAC
>JAQSYC010000154.1 GCA_029256345.1 Clostridia bacterium
AGTAAGAAATGGAACAGTTACAGTAAAAGTAATATCAGTAAGTAATCCAGAAATATCAAGTACATGCAGTATAGTTATAACAGGAAATCCAAGTAGAGACAATGACGACGACGATGATGAAGATGATGATAATTCAACGTCAATTCCAACTGTTCCCAATGTAACTCATCCAAGTACGCCGGATGTACCAAAAGCAGAAGCGGTAAGAGTAAGTATATCACTTACGAATGGAACGGCATCAAGTGCAGGAACAAGTATTGAGTTAACTGTAAAACCGTATATAGAAAAGGGCCGTACAATGGCAGGTTTAAGGGATGTAGCCAATCTGCTAGGTATAGAAAATCGAAATGTAGTATGGAATAGTGACGATAAAACCATTATAATCACTATGAACAATAGAATAATACAGCTCGCAGTTAATCAAAACTACGTTATTGTAAATGGTGAGAAAATGTCGTTAGATGTAGCCCCTCAAGTCAGAAATGGGAGAACTGTTTTACCAATAGCACAAATAGCACGCATCTTAGGAATAGAGATTCAGTTTGATGCAGTTACTAAAGAGGTTATATTTACTAGAGAGCAGCAGAGTCTAAGACCTTTTGTATTTAGATTTCATGGATTGACAGAAGCAGATAGAAGGGTATACACTTATAAAGATTACTTTTTGGGCTTTAATTAGCAGTAGAACATCAAAGAAAGTAGGGATGAAATGACTTATACACTTAAAAAATTTATCAGTTATTATAAACCTTACAAGGGATTATTTTTTACAGATATGTTTTGTGCACTGACCTTATCAGGTATAGACTTAGCGTTTCCTTTGTTGGTTGGATTTTTAATGAATGATATTTATGTAATACCTGATACTGGGAAAATTATGAAATACGTGATGCTTATTGGCGCAGGATTGTTTGCTATGTACGTTATTAAATATTTCTGTCAATATTTTATAACTTCATGGGGACATATTATGGGAGCGAAGATGGAAACGGATATGAGAAGAGATTTATTTGAGCATCTTCAAAGACTATCTTTTTCCTATTATGATGAAACTAATACAGGAAAATTAATGTCTCGTATAGTAAATGATTTATTTGATATTTCTGAGCTGGCACATCATGGACCAGAAGATTTATTTATTTCGGTTGTTAAATTGGTTGGAACCTTTACAATACTCAGTATGATCAATGTCAAAATGACGCTTATTTTGATTGTATTTACTTTGTTGATGTTGTATTTTTCGTATTTTTATAATCAAAAAATGAGAGTTATCTTTAGAAAAAATAGAGAAAAAATTGCAGGAGTTAATGCGATAGCCCAGGATTCATTGGGAGGTATCAGGGTAGTAAAATCCTTTGCTAATGAAAGTGTTGAAATGCAAAAATTTGAAGCTGGAAATGAAGCCTTTTTAGAGACAAAATGTGATAGTTATAAAATTATGGGAAAGTTTTTCAGTGGTAATGGATTTTTTCAAGGTATGCTGTACTTGTCGGTTGTTCTTTCAGGAGGCATTTTTATTAGCAATGGCGCCATCAGTATTGTAGACCTTACGGTATATATTCTCTATATTAATACGTTTTTAAATCCGATAGAGAAGCTTGTCAACTTTACGGAGCAGTTCCAAAAAGGGATCACAGGATTTGAAAGGTTTTTAGAGATTATCAATACACTGCCAGAAATCCAAGATGCAAAAGATGCAAAGGCTATCGGGCATGTAAAAGGCGAGATTGAATTTAAAGAAGTTTCTTTTAGTTACAATGAAAAAGAAAATGTTCTAAGAGGCATTGATATAAAAATTGAATCAGGAAAGACAGTGGCCATAGTAGGCCCTTCAGGAGGAGGGAAAACTACTTTTTGTTCGTTGATTCCAAGGTTTTATGAAGTAACAGATGGAACAATCACTATTGATGGAAAAGATATCAGAACGTTAACTCAAAAATCTTTGAGAGATGCAATAGGTATTGTGCAGCAAGATGTCTATTTATTTGGCGGAAATATTAAAGAAAATATTGCTTATGGCAAACAGAATGTGACGGACAAAGAGGTTATACAAGCTGCTCAAAAGGCTAATATTCATGACTTTATCATGACCTTGCCTCATGGCTATGATACATATGTTGGAGAGAGAGGCGTTAAGCTCTCAGGGGGGCAAAAACAAAGGATTGCTATTGCCAGAGTCTTTCTTAAGAACCCTCCTATTCTGATACTGGATGAAGCCACTTCAGCTTTAGATAATGAAAGTGAAAAGTTCATTCAAAAATCATTAGAAGAGCTGGCCAAAAACAGGACAACTCTTGTTATTGCCCATCGCCTCAGTACCATAAGAAATGCAGATGAAATCATCGTACTGACAGAAGAAGGCATCAAGGAAAAAGGAACTCATGAGGATCTGATTGAAAAAGATGGCATGTATGCCTATTTATATAACATGCAATTTGAAGTATAAAAAGTAGTGGGTAGCTATGAAATACACCAGATATTTCATAGCTGTTTTTAAATGCAGAAGTAAGAACTATAAATAATTTGAAGCCAAAAGGTAATGATATAATAAGGGTTAATCGAATCTGTGGGGAGAGCAGGTGGCATATGGCAACAGAAAAGAGCACACCATTGAGTAAACATATTTTTATGTTTGCCTTCAAATGGAATTATATGGATAATAAAAGTGAGAAGAGTAAAAGCTATAGAAAGTTCAGCCAAAAAGTAAATCTTCAAGCCTTTGATAAGCAATTAAATGCACAGGGTAAAAAAGAATCTCCATGGAAAAGGCGTGGCTATACAGAAGGGCCCATTGCAGACTACAATGAGTACACTTATTATTATCATAATGTGAGAGACGCTATTTATGCAGGCAATAAAAGAAGCTATCAGGCAGACAAAAAAGTTGATATTTACCAGTACCAGCTTAAGAAGGAAGATAATCCGCAGTATACGATTAGTGTATTGGTAAAGGATGAGGCAGGCACCACAGGCACCACTTATACAGAAAAGGACTATGTACTGGATGTCACTAAAATTGAGCTGAAGGTCTATGACACGGGCGTAGGGATTCTCAGCTTTTTTACAGAGAATAACCAGGAATGTTCAATTGAAGCCATCAACACAATCAATAATTATGGCAGACGAATTTATCCACAGTTTATAGAAAAGCGGGAGAATGATTTGCCCACGCAAAAAACCAAAGAGACTTTTTTGGCCAACAAGCATCGTTTAAAGCTCGGAAAAGAAGAGGCCGATCACTATGTAGAAACCTATTCAAGTGATTATGAAGTAGAGGGGAACCGTATTTCCAATGTGATTATGGGGTTACTTGGAAAGCATTTTAAAACAGGAAAAAATGCGCTGCATACCCATAAAGAAGAGATCATTGCGGTAAGTCCGCTTATAGACGATAGAATGTTTGTTATTTGTTTTTATGTTAACCAAAAATTGACAGATACCTTCAAACAAGTGGAGATAACAAATCAGGGAAGGTATTATAACTACATTCAAAATGACAAGTGGCATGAATACATCTTTATGGAAAAAGAAAAAAGCTGCCAAAGCAAATGGATGCTAGAAGATATTCTAAAGCGCCATACGTATGAGAGATGGATTGAGAAAGGGACTTTATATGGTATGTCCCATAGTTCCTTTGTCTGTTTAACAAACGGCAATGAGTTTGGGATAAAAAATATTGCTGTGCATATGACAACAATCTATTATCAGATGATGTGTTTAGTTTTAGCCCAGAAAGCTTCTATTTTAAGATTTGAAGATGAACTGACGGATATATCCAATCAATCTAAAAATATTCCGATAGAAGCGGTAGAGGAAGTTTATCAAAATTATCTGCAATTTATCAATGGCATTTACTTTAGAGAAGTGACAGCGGAGGATCAAGGGATAGAACTTTATGCAATGGCACAAAATATCATGAGGATTGATATTGATGTTAAAGAGCTGAAGGAAGAAATAGGGCAGTTGTTTCAATATGTTTCCTTAAGGGCAGATAAAGAAACAGGCAAAGCGATCAATTCCCTCACCTATCTTAATACGCTTATTTTAGTTCCTTCTTTAGTGACTGGATTTTTTGGAATGAATATATTTGGGGAGCGTATGAGAGTGGCTTGGAGTATTACGGATTACAAAAAGTTAATTGTATGGGCTTGTATTTGGATTATAGCTGTAGGTATATTACCCCTTGCGATCATTAAAACAACATTTATTCAAAAAGCGATCTCAAAACTTCCAGTTTCGCTCCGCAAAATATTTCCATGGATTCTGGCCGTAACAGCTATTTCGGTTTCAATACTATTACAGACAAAATAGCCACTGAATTCAACCGCTTATGACAGCTAAAAGGATGCTAAATATTTCGGAATATAGTATACTAAGGAAG
Source organism: Clostridia bacterium (assembly GCA_029256345.1). GTDB lineage: Bacteria > Bacillota > Clostridia > Lachnospirales > Cellulosilyticaceae > FMMP01. Next base: position 4,382 of record JAQSYC010000154.1, read on the forward strand.
AAAGACACTATGTATTTGAATTTTAACTAAGGAGGATTAATATGCCAACACCACATAATGCGGCAAAACCAGGAGATATAGCAGAAACGATACTTTTGCCAGGAGACCCTTTAAGAGCCAAATTTATTGCAGATACTTTTCTAGAGGATACGGTGCAGTATAACACTATAAGAAATATGTTTGGGTATACAGGCACCTATAAAGGCAAGAAAATTTCGGTTCAAGGTACTGGAATGGGTATTCCGTCAATAGGGATTTATTCCTACGAACTTATTCATTTTTATGGCTGTAAAAACCTGATTAGAATAGGTTCGGCAGGAAGCATGCACAAAGACTTGCACCTTCATGATATTGTTTTCGCCATGGGAGCAAGTACTAACTCAAACTATGTAGATCAATACAATCTGCCAGGCACTTATGCGCCGATTGCTAGCTTTGAGCTTTTGGAAAAAGCAGTAGCAAAGGCTAAAGAAAAAGGGGCAAACTATAAAGTAGGTAATGTATTATCATCAGATATTTTCTATAATGCAGATAAAACGGTAACTGAAAGATGGATGACTATGGGCATTTTAGCAGTAGAAATGGAGGCAGCTGCGCTTTATATGAATGCAGCAGCAGCAGGAGTAAATGCACTGGCTATGATGACCATTTCAGATAGTCTGGTATCAGGTGAAGAATGCTCTGCAGAAGAAAGACAAAATGCTTTCACTAAGATGATGGAAATAGCTCTTGAATTAGCTTAATAAAAAATAGGACAGCTATAAGATGCAGATAGGCATCTTATAGCTGTTTTTATGTTAAAAATAATTTGATTTAAAATTGAGAAAAGCTTGAAGCCTGAGAAAAGAAATTCTTTTTATGGCGGTTCGGTTGCAGCTTATCAAAATGTAAATTTTGATAAGCTGCATTTTGTTTATGGAGCAATAAATATAAGTTTTATAATCGGGAGAATATAACTTTTACAAGAATAGAAATGAGGACAAGATCTATGGGGCATACGAATCTAGGTAAAGCACAACAAGCAGTACAATTAAGAAATGAATCAGGTAATAGCCGGGATTTCAAGGATATGGTTGATGAACTGAAAGATAAAAAAACAAAGCTTGCAGTGATTGGATTGGGGTATGTAGGCATGCCTCTTGGGATAGCTTTTGCAAAAAAAATATCAGTCATAGGTTTTGATATTAATCAAGAAAAAATCGAGCGGTATCAAAAGTACATAGATCCTACTGGGGAGGTAGGAGAAGAGGAAATAAGGCAAACAACCATGGCCTTTACTTATGATAAAAAGAGACTCAAGGAAGCTAAATTTTTGATTGTAACCGTTCCAACACCGGTTCATGCGGATAAAACACCGGACTTAGATCCCGTTAGACAAGCCTGCGAGATAATAGGACGCAATTTGACTAGGGGGGAAGTTGTTGTTTTTGAATCGACCGTATATCCAGGGGTTACAGAGGAGATTTGTATTCCCATTTTAGAAAAGGAATCAGGGCTGATAGGTGGGAAAGACTTTAAGGTAGGGTATTCCCCAGAGAGAGTAAATCCAGGGGATAAAGTAAATCGCCTGAATACTATCAAAAAAATTGTATCTGGCATGGACGACATAACGCTTGAAACCGTAGCAAAAGTGTATGAGTTAGTCATTGACGCTGGGGTTTATAAAGCACAATCCATTAAGGTAGCTGAAGCGGCAAAATTAGCTGAAAATGCCCAAAGAGATATCAATATTGCCTTTATGAATGAATTGGCTATGGTATTTGACCGTATGCATATTCAGACAAAAGACGTCATAGAGGCTATGAATACAAAATGGAATGCCTTAGGTTTTCATCCTGGACTGGTAGGAGGACACTGTATCGGAGTGGATCCCTATTATTTTATCTATCAAGCAGAAAGGCTTGGATTTTCTTCACAAATCATAGCTTTGGGCAGAAAAATCAATGATGCGATGGGTACTTTTATTGCAGATTTAGCCATTAAACAGCTCATCAAAACAAGCAAAGCCGTAAAA
>JAQSYC010000003.1 GCA_029256345.1 Clostridia bacterium
AGATTAGCAATATTAATCAAACTATAGCTGTATTTGGGATAGATGAAGATCAGACAAGAACAGACGTTATATTTGTTGTTAATTTCAATAGTAAAACCCGTAAAGTCAAACTGGTATCTATTCCAAGGGATACTAAGGTGGATTGGACAGATGCTCAAAGAAGTAAGCTTAACGAACATAAGGGTACTAGTATTTATACAACTAAAATTAATGAGATGACAGCTTATGGTGGCATGGAAAATATCAGGGATTTTACAATTGATGAAATAGAAAATATGATAGGGTCAAAAGTTGATAATTATATTATCATTAACCTAGATGCTTTTAGAAAAATAGTGGATGCTATAGGCGGAGTTGAGGTAGATGTTCCTCAAAGAATGAAATATACGGACAATGCCCAAGGACTATATATAGACCTTTCACCAGGGGTACAGACACTAGATGGGGATAAAGCAGAACAGCTTGTTAGATACAGACAATATCTTAATGGGGATGTAGACCGTATACAGGTGCAGCAGCTTTTCCTCAAAGCTTTTGCTAAAAAGGTAATGAGTCCTCAAATGCTTGCTAAAATTCCACAAATCGTACCTATTGTATTTAGCAGCATCAAAACAGATGTAAGCCTTACGGAAGTTTCTAAGTATTATCCATTTTTGGAATCCTTTGATATGAATTATTTGAGCTTTAATACCATTCCTGGAGAAGGCAGATATGAGGGAGGGATTTCCTACTTTTTCCCGGATAGGGTAGCACTTGATACACTGATTGAAGAAGTGTTTTTTGATACCCAGGTTGCAGGTACTGACGCAACAGGTAACGAGAGCGAAGGTACTGAGACTGAAGAAGCGGTGATAGATACAGACGTAACGATTGAAGTATTGAATGCGACAGGAGAAAAAGGTATTGCTGGAGAGGTAAAAGATGACCTTGAAAAGTCTGGCTATAAAGTTGACAGGATAGCTAATTATACAGAGAATGATTTATCAACTACCAAGATTTATGCCAAAGATACTAAACTAGCAGCACAGTTTAAGAGCTACTTTAAAGAAGCCAGTATACAGGTCAGCACATCAATCAATTATGATATTCAAATCATAGTAGGTAAAGACTATAAAAGTTAATCGACTAGGGTGAAGCAGATGAATGATTGATACCATAGGAAATTAAAGGTTATTATTTAAAAGAGTAAGAGTCGGTATAGGGGCCAGAAGAGCCTTATACCGACTCTTATTTTTAGAATGAGATTAGTTTAGAGGAGGCCGCCGTCTAACGTAATGATTTGGCCAGTTACATAGGAAGCAAGGTCAGAGGCCAGATATAAACAGGTATTTGCAACGTCTTGAGGTGTACCAGTTCGGCAGAGAGGGATATCTTTTATAAAAGCTTCACGCTCCTCAACGGTAAAATCGTTGGTCATATCTGTATCAATCCAGCCGCAGGCGATGGCATTGACGCGGATATGAGAAGGCCCTAATTCTTTGGCAAGGCTTTTGGTAAAGCCATTGATGCCACTTTTGCTTGCTGCGTAAGCAACCTCACAAGATGCACCAACGGTCCCCCAAATAGAGGAGATGTTGAGGATGATGCCAGACTGACGCCGGATCATGGCAGGAACTGCTAGGTAAGAGCAATTATAGACAGAGTTTAAGTTCACAGACAAAATATTTTGCCACACATGAGGTGGTGTATCTGTGAATAAACCTACATGACTGATGCCGGCATTGTTGATAACTATATGAGGATAAGTCCCAAGGAACTGATGAATGTGTGAGAATAGATTTTCACACACCTGATAATCGGAGACATCTCCAAAATAAAAGAAAGCACTTAAGCCCTCAGACAAAAACTCATGATAGGTGGATTGTAGACGCTTTTCATCAGAGTGGCCGTTTAGGATAACTAAGGCGCCTCTTTTGGCAAAGCTGTGCGCTATTTGTTTACCAATCCCTCTTGAAGAACCAGTTACAAGTACGATTTGACCTGAAAAATTCAAATTATTCCCCCCTTAGAAAAGCAATTTCTTCTTTATAAAAGTTTGTTTTGGCATCCAACCAAGGTGTTTCTAAAATAATAGGTTTATTATCTGCGACAGGATGGTGAACGATTTGGTAAAGAGCCTCTTTACCAATGAAGTCTTGCCCCTTTGGGTGGTTTTCATTCGCTCCGAGGTTAGCATGCCTGTCCTTTTTGGCACCCCTAGTATTTAAAGAACCATTAATATGAAAAACTTTAAGTTTATCAAGTCCTATGAGGGTATCAAATTCTTGGAGTACCTCATCAAAATGGTGGATGATATCATAACCGCTGTCATGGGTATGGCAGGTATCAAAGCAGATACCGAGTTTATGACTTAGTTCTACGCGGTCCAAAATATCTTTGAGTTCTTTGAAGCTACGGCCTATTTCGCTGCCTTTACCAGCCATGGTCTCAAGGCAAACTAAAGGTGTAGGCCCATCAGTCAAAACCTCATTGAGTGCCAGAGCAATGCGGTTTATGCCATAGTCATAGGTCTGGTCAGTAAATGAACCGGGGTGAAGCACCAGATAAGATGAGCCTATCAGAGATGTCCGTTCTAATTCCAGAGCTAAAAACTCTTTAGCAAGTCTATAAGTATCTTCTTTGTGAGAAGCCAAATTGATAATATAGGGAGCATGAACCACAATATCGGATAACTCATGGGTTTTCATAAACTGCTGGCCCTCTTTTACCTTAAGCTGTTCCATAGGTCGGCGTTTCGTATTTTGAGGTGCCCCAGTATAAACCATAAAGGTGTTTGCTCCATAAGTATGAGCTTCCTTGGCAGCGCCCAGAAGGCCACCGCTGATAGAGACATGAGAACCAATTTTTAACATGATTATTAATCCTTTCATAGGGCGTTTATGCCTAAGTTATAGTATACTTCTATCATAAGGGAGATATCGGGCACATTCAACAAAATTACAAAAAATTTACAGTCAAATTACATAAATTATTTTTTGAATAAATTTACTGTATTATAATGGACATATACGGCATATTTGACTACAATATAAAAGGTATGATAAAAACAAAGACAGAAAATGAACTGCAGCTCTAAAAAATAGACTGTATATTAGGAGACAATAGAGATGAAAGATAAAAATAGTAAAGAAAAACTCAAAAAAGCTCAAAAGAAAAAACTGGGAGCTATCTTTTTTAGAGTAGTAGTCATCACCACTATCATTAGTCTGGTTTTAGTAGGTGTGATAGCTGCTGCGTATAAACTGTTTATTTATCAAGGCAAAGACGAGGGAGGTGAATCAAAGCTAAAAGGGATTATCAAAAAAGAAAAAGATATTAATCAGACCATTGCTATATTTGGAGTGGATAAGGATGGTTATAGGACCGATGTCATCTTTGTAGTCAACTATAACAGCAAAACCAATAAAGCAAAGGTGGTGTCTGTTCCACGTGATACAAGGGTAGCTTGGACCGAAGAACAGCAACAAAAGTTAAATGAATATAAAGGGAGCACCATATCTGTCTCGAAGATTAATGAGATGACAAGTTATGGCGGAATAGAAAATATCAGAGACTTTACAATTGATGAAATAGAAAACATACTTGGGATAAAAATTGATCACTATGCTATCGTGACCATAGATGCATTTAGAAAAACTGTAGATGCCATAGGAGGCGTAGAGGTGGATGTGCCAGTGCTTGAGGGCAGTGGTCTGCACTATGATGACTACGCACAGGACTTACATATTCACTTAGATCCGGGGATTCAGCAGCTAGATGGTGAACAGGCAGAAGGTTTGGTAAGATTTCGCAAAGGTTATGCCGAAGGAGATGTGGGGCGGATTAAGACCCAACAGCTTTTTTTGGAGGCATTTGCTAAAAAACTGATGAATCCGGCCATCTTAACTAAACTTCCTAAAATTGTGCCCGTTATATTTACGACAATCAAAACAGACATGCCATTAACAGAAATACCACAATATTACAATTACATTAAGAAGTTCGATATTGCCCAGTTAGATTTTAAAATTATTCCGGGCGAAGCAGACTATCAAGATCACAAATGGTATTTTATACCAAACATGGCAGATATGACACAGTTTGTAGCGGAAGTATTTCATGACAAACCAGCTGAAGGGGAAAATACGGCGGTTGTGGTAGAAGACAAGGATGTAACGATAGAAGTTTTAAATGCCACCGGTATAAAAGGCGCAGCGGGTGGTGTGAAAGATGAACTGGAGCAAGTGGGATATAACGTAGAAAGAATTGATAACTATGATACAAATGATTTGCAAAACACAAAAATTTATGCAAAGGATTTAACGAAGGCAGGGCAATTTAAGAAGTATTTTGCACAGGCAGCCCTCGAACAAAACAGCGACATTACTTATGACATACAAATCGTATTAGGTAATGATATGCAATAAGGAGGAGTATATGAAACTTACAAGACGTAAAATGATAAGCGGCGTAATGGCTTTGGTTATAGCACTATCTGCCAACGTTTATGCAACGGTATTACATAAAGAAAGAACAGAAGAGATAATTACAAAAGGTGTAACACTGATCAAAGAACAGGTCTTAAGTGATAAGGGCTGGCAGGATATTCGTATACTGAAAGTCGATTTGAAAGATGAAAATGTAGCAGTAAGACCTATAGAATCTTCTAACTTAGGAGAGAGAAAGACAGTATTGGATATGGTGAATAATAATGGCGCTATAGCTGGTATCAATGCAGATTATTTTGACACTGCAACAAGTAATACCCCAAGCTTTGGCATGGTCATCTCAGATGGGACATTAAAACATGGTTACAATAATAAATACTCAAATTTAGGACCTGCAAAAAATATGGCTACCTTTTTAATCAATGCAGATGACACAGCTGCAGTAGATTATTATGGTACAGACATGATGCTTTATGCTGATGGTTACCCAATAGGGGGGATGGCAGCGTACAACAACATCCCATCTGTATTGTCAAGACCTATCGTATTAGATGGTACATATGAGCAGAACACAAGTAAAGTGATTTCAAAATTTAAAGGGACCTATACTGTAGTAGTTGAGGATGACGTTGTAACTTATTTAGCAGCTCAGGATGAGGTAGTATCTATTCCACATAACGGATATGTTATTTTAATTAATCAAAATGATGCCAATGCCTATTATGGCAAACTCCCTATTGGGACAGCGGCAGAGATAAAAAATACTGTTTATTTAAAAGAAGACATGACCAAAGCGATAGAAGATATAAAACTCGGAGTAGGCGGTAGCGGGATTATCATGAAAGGTGGTCAAGCCTACAATGGGGCAGCACATAAGGTGACTCCAGATTCAAGAGCTCCAAGGACAGTGATAGCTACTCGTAAAAATTCTGAGGAAATACTCCTTATAACGGTTGATGGTAGGGGCAAGACCCTGGGGATGAACCATACAGACTTGATCACCCTTTTACAGTCTTATACGGTAGAAGATGCCATGTACTTTGATGGCGGAGGTTCTACAACTTTAGTATCTAGGCAAGAAGGACAAAAAGAAGTTAAACTGCAAAACATACCTTCTGATGGCGCACAGAGAAAAGTAGTAAATGGGGTAGGCGTTTTTACCACCTCGCAGCCAGGAGCACTTAATAAGCTTTATATCGACTCAGCCAATGACAGAACATTTGTTGGAGAGCCCATCAGTTTTAATTTAAGAGGGGTAGATGAAAACTACAATCCTATAGAGTTAAACAAAACAGATATCAAACTGACAGTCAGCGGTGCCAGTGGCACATTTAAAGACCTTGCTTTCTATCCAGAGACAGCAGGCAAAGCACTGGTTATTGCAAGCTATAACGGTATAGAGGCAGCAAAAGAAATTTACATAAGTAATGGACCAGTTGGTATCAGAATAGAGCCGTCTAACCTTCAGCTCGGTTCAAACAGCTCAAAAACAGTTCAACTCTATGGTATAGATAATGAGGGTTATAGGCTGCCTATAACAGCAGATAAAGTAACCTGGGAAAGCAGCAATAAGACGGTCAGTGCAAAGGGTAACCAAATTGCAACAACAGAGAAAACGTTAGCCACATTGACGGCAGCCTATAAAGGAGTAACTACAAGATTAGGTGTTATTGTAGGGGATACAGCAGTTCCTATTGAATCCTTTGAAGCAAGTGATGCTAAATGGGGTGGTGATACCACAACGGTACAAGGTAAGGTTGAGGTCTCAAAAGATGTGAAGTACCATGGAAACAGATCTGTTAAAATGACCTATACCTTTGCTAAAACTAACAATAAGCAAGTGGCTTATACGGTGTTTAAAGAACCGATAACCGTGCCTAATGATGCTATGAGTATTAATATGTGGGTCAATGCCAAAAATCAAGGAGATGCAGCAAAAATTGAAATAACAGATGCAGCAGGAAAGAAGATTTACCTGAAGCTTACGGATAGTTTGAATTTTGAAGGCTGGAAATACTTAAGCGTATCGTTACCAAAAGATATGGCTCTCCCAGCTAAAATCACAAAATTTTATACCTATGCCAATACAACAGCAGAAAAAAGAACCAGTGCAGTCTATATTGATCACCTATCTGTGACAAGGGGACTAAGAGACAAGCAAGGTATTACTGTAAGAGCAGATTATCAGTTTGACCCACTTTATAAGAGCAGTTTACAAGCGCCTAAGGGCGGTGAGTATCAAATCAATGTAGTGGGTCCGACAAAAATAGGCAGTATGGTCCTGAGCAAAGAGGCACTCTTAGAAATAGGCAGTGGGCTATCTGGACATGCAAGTCTTGTACTTTTGGCTGCTCAAAACAATATAGAATTGCCGATTAATGCACCTCATGATGTGTATCATAATACCCATAAAGCAATAGATGTGAATAATACAAAGGTAATTTTTGCAGGAACAGACAAAGGGGGATTAAGAATAACAGACCCTAATGGCTGGATAGGCATAAAAAAAGATCTAGAAAATACGTCCGCACAAAATATCATCCTTATAATGAGCAGAAATCCACTTACACAATTTGATGATACAGCTGAAGGACTAGCCTTACACAAATACCTCCAAAATCAAAAAGAAACGACTGGAAAAAATATATTTGTTGTTTATACAGGCGGCAGTGAAAATGAAGTAAGAATAGAAGACGGCATCCGTTATATCAGAACCAACGGATTTAACGTACCTTCCGATAACATTAAAGACTGTAGTTACGTAAAATTTAAAATAGTAGGTAATGCTATTTATTATACTTTTGAAGTATTCAATTAAGAATGATCCATTAAAAAATGAGGAGGTATACTATGAACAAAAAAGTAAAAATAATGCTTGTTATAGCAGTACTTACGGCAACAACACTTCATGCAGCAGACAGCAGTGCAGGTACTTCAGAGGATCCTTTAGTGACCAAAAGCTACGTAGATAAGAAAATAGCAGCCTTGGGCACTGGCGGAGAAGCATCTGGGGATGTGGCAGAACAGGTGAAATTGCAGCAAGAACTTATCGATACCCTCATAAGTCAAGTGAATGCATTAAAGGAACAAGGGAATACTTATCATGTAGTGACCGTTCCAGAAGGCAAGATGATAGTAGGAGGACAAGGCTCAGAAATGATTATTCGGGCAGGTGAAGGCAAGGTTATAGCTTCACCAGCAGGAGGGCTTCAAGACATGACAGCTGGAGTAGATATTGAGTCAGGTAGTATGGCACCTAAATATCATTTACTGATTATCCCGAGAGAAGACGGACGAGGACTCTTAGCGGCTAAAACGCTTACAGTCATGGTCAGAGGTGGATACACTGTGCAATAAATAGGATGATTAAAGCATCACAAAAGATGGAGGACAATATGAAAACACAGATGAAGATGATGGTAACGGCAGTAACCATTCTTTCGCTAATAGCCTGCTTAGTTGTAGGCGTGTTTAGAATCAATGAAGAAAGCAAATATGAAAATGTACAAATAGCAGTTCGGTATACAGATATCCTCAATATTGCAGAGCAGACGCAGACCAGCATAGAGGAGGTTCTTAAGGAATATAAAGAAATGGGTGCAACCACCTTATTTGTAAGAGAAAACTCAGTACTTCCCGCTATCCGAGGAGAACTGTCTAACTATAAGGAGCAAGGAGAGGTCACTGTATTTGAAGGGTATCTCATCAAGGCTTTTTATGATGATATTATAGGAATAAAACCACAATTTAATTATATTGTAGCTTCCAATCAGGAAATATCAGACACCATATACAAAAACTTATCACTTAAAGGCGTACCTGTTAAAAAATTTATTTCAGAAAACATGTACTTTATAGAAATGGGAGATTTTTCGAATGCCCTTTCCAGTATAGGGGTAGGGTTTAATGAAGAAGACTTAAGAATAGCAGGGGAATTAGGTTATATTATTTCACCGCAGGTTCGAAGCTGGGCAGAACCCAGTGAGGAATCTATCAACTATTTGATAGAAACGTTAGATGAAATAGAACCTCTGGGCGCTGTATATTTTTCAGATGCAGATATTCCAGGGGCAAGCTCTGATAAACTTATTGAATTCATCGGAGAGCACCAGCTAGGTTTTGTAGAATTCTTCTCCAATAAACAAAAAGGATTTGATACGTTAGCCAGAAAATCAAGTGAATTAGGTAAAGATTTTAAAGTGATGAGACTCCATACCCTGACAGATGAGGAAGTCAGAAAATATGGACCGCAGGAGACATTAGACCGCTATGGACTTGGGCTTAAAGAAAGAAATCTGAGAACTTTTCTTTTCAAAATGCCTAACACAATGAATCTGAAAGAAGACATTCATGACTTTAATGTAAATATTCAAAACTTCAAGCAATTGGCAGAAAACCATGGATATGTTATAACCGGAGAGACGCAAAACTATAACCTTATGGCTGGTAACTATGTCTTGTCTGTATTAGCGGGCATAGGGGCTATTATGATGTTTATTTTACTCATGGATTTAATAGGGTTAACCAAATTAGGCTATATACTGGGCATAATAGGTATCATTGGTTATGCAGGACTTTTGAAGCTGTCACCTAATATGGCACTGAAGCTGATGGCTTTATTTGGAGCTGTGGTATTTCCAACTTATGCAGTGAGTTCAACTTTAAAAGATGTACCACGGAGTTTAAGAGAAACACTAGGAGCATTCCTTAAGATTTGCATCATTTCTTTTGGCGGTGCACTGACCATCATAGGAACCATCTCAAGGACAAGTTTTGGACTGACAATAGATGTGTTTGCAGGGGTTAAACTCGCTCATATTGCACCAATAGCACTGATAATAGCCATTATTTTATATAGAAGACATGGCCTAGATGTTAAATATTATAAAAATCTTTTGACAAGCAAAGTAACTTATCTGGCTATAGGCGTTCTTGCAATAGTAGGTATTGCACTGCTCGTTTATACGATGAGAACAGGTAATAGCGGTACGGTATCAGCATTAGAACTTAAATTTAGGCAAATACTAGATAATATACTAGGAGTAAGGCCAAGGACAAAAGAATTTTTGATAGGGTACCCTATACTTGTGCCGTTACTTTATTATGGATACAGAGAAAGGTATCTGCCGTTAGTTATTTTTGGTACAATAGGCTGCGTTTCACTGGTGAATACCTATGCCCATATTCATACGCCGGTTATGGTGTCACTTATCAGAAGTGGATATGGGATGGTAATAGGTTTTGCAATAGGCGTCATGATTATTGGGGCTATCAAACTAATGGCTAGGGTGATAAAAAAATGGGAAACACAAGGAAAATAGTTATATCGGGCTATTATGGATTTGATAATATAGGTGATGAAGCAGTACTGCACAGCATGTTAGTCACATTAAGAGCGTATATACCAGAGGTTAAAATCACAGTTCTTTCAAATAACCCTCAAAAAACCATAAGCTTATATCAAGTAGAAGCGATCAATAGATGGCAGATCAGAGAAGTAGCTAAGGCACTAAAAGAAAGTGATATGCTTATAAGCGGCGGTGGCAGCTTACTTCAAGATGTGACAAGCGGAAAAACAATTCCTTATTATTTAGGAATCGTCAAGATCGCACAATGGTATAAAAAGAAAGTGGTTTTTTATTCTCAAGGTATAGGTCCTGTTAATAGAGGGTATAACCGATGGCTCATTAAACAGATTGTTAATAAAATAGATGGTATTTTTGTAAGAGACAGTCATTCCAAAGAGGTACTCAAACAAATAGGCGTAAAAAAACCTATCACAGTAGCGGCAGATCCAGTATTAGGCATAAAACCCCATAGAGATGTATATAAATATGTTAAGGACTTGTTCGGTAAGGAAAGGGCAGTGGGTGTCTATATCAGACCATGGCAAAATGAAGAAAACTTATTAAACAGTTTAGAGAAAGCATTAAAATATATTTTGAATGAAGGCTATAAGGTGTACCTCATACCCATGTATTATATACAGGATAGAGAGATAGCCTATAAGCTAAAATCAAGACTAGGAGAGCATGCGATACTGGTAGATAGTATGCTTACCTTAGATGAGGTGACTGCGTATACAGCTTGCTTTGACTTTATAATAGGCATGAGGCTGCACAGTCTCATCATGGCAGCGGCAGCAAAGGTGCCGATGATAGGCCTATCGTATGACCCAAAGGTAACAGACTTTTTGAAGGACATAGAAATTCCTTATTGTATAAATGTAGAAAATATTGGTGCAAATGAGCTCATTCATGCCCTGCGGAGTTTAATAGAAAATCAGAATACACAAAGAGAACATTTGAGTACTGTATATAAAAAACAAGAGGCAAAGCTAGCTTTGCCCGCTCAGTATATCAGAGAACAGTTACTATAGGAGGATACGATGAAAGTTGATATTTTAGGGGTACCTATTGATAATGTGACAATGGATCAAGCGGCTGGGTTAATTGATAAGTTTACAGCTTCTTCTAAATGCCATACAGTGTTTACACCCAATCCAGAAATCATTATGCTGGCTAAAAAAGATGAGAGATTATTTTCTATTTTAAATGAGGCCAGTTTAGTGGTTCCAGATGGTATTGGAGTTGTTATTGCGTCCAAAATCATTAAAGGCGATTCCTTAAAGGAGAGAGTAGCTGGTTATGATTTGGTGCAACGCACGATGAAACAAGCAGCTCATAAAGGCTACAAATATTATTTCCTGGGCAGTAAACCTGGAGTTGCGCAGTTAGCGGCAAAAAATATGAGAGAAATGTATCCGGGCATACAAATTGTTGGTGTACGAGATGGTTATTTTAAAAAAGAAGACGCTTCGGATATTATTGAAACGATTAATCAGTCGGGGGCTAATATCTTATTAGTTGCTCTTGGTGCCCTCAAACAGGAGATTTGGATCGATGAAAACAAGCATCTGTTAAAAAATATACGGGTAGCAGTGGGTGTAGGAGGAAGTCTGGATGTGATGGCAGGAGCAGTCAAAAGGGCTCCACAGGCTTTTCAAAAGCTAGGTTTAGAATGGTTCTACAGACTGCTTAAAGAGCCTACTCGTATAGGAAGAATGCTTGTATTACCTCAGTTTTTAGCAGTGGCATGCTTCTACAATAAGCCGAGAAAATAGTCAAAATTTGAAATGAAATTTATCCATATTGACTGTAAATGAGTTTTAGGTCAATTAATTACTAAATTCTAATACAAATTCAATGTAATTTTAACTGTAAAAGTACATTTTTATAGCGACTGGACAGTACTTTATTTCGCTTTAGGACTATTAGCTAAATTGAATTCTTGGTTTTTATAAAAATAGCCAGTAGTCATTTCTATTTAAAATATAGTATAGTTAAGGAAGTCCAAGGAGATATTAATTTATCCAAAATAAGGGGGAAAAATCTTATGGCAGGTTTAAAATTAAAGAATATTGAAAAGCGTTATCCAAATGGATTCGTAGCAGTTAAGGATTTCAATTTAGACATTGAAGACAAAGAATTTATTATATTCGTAGGACCATCCGGCTGTGGTAAGTCTACTACATTACGTATGATTGCTGGACTTGAAGAGATTTCTAGCGGTGAACTATGGATAGGCGATAAGCTTTGTAATGATGTAGCACCTAAAGACCGTGATATCGCGATGGTGTTCCAAAACTATGCACTTTATCCACATATGTCAGTGTATGACAATATGGCATTTGGCTTAAAGCTTCGTAAAACGCCAAAAGATGAAATAGACCGTCGTGTTCGTGAAGCTGCAAAGATTCTTGATATTGATCAATGCTTAGATCGTAAACCTAAAGCACTTTCAGGTGGTCAAAGACAACGTGTTGCTATGGGCCGTGCAATGGTTCGTGAACCTAAAGTATTCTTACTAGATGAGCCTTTGTCAAATCTAGATGCAAAACTTCGTGTACAAATGAGAACAGAAATCTCTAAAATGCACCATAGATTACAAACAACATTTGTGTATGTTACTCATGACCAAGTAGAAGCTATGACACTTGGTACACGTATTGTTGTATTAAAAGATGGTTTGATTCAACAAGTAGATGCACCTTCAACTTTATATAGCAAACCTAACAACTTATTCGTAGCTGGATTTATGGGATCTCCTCAAATGAATATGATTGAAGCAAAAGCTGTTAAACGCGGCGAAGATGTTTTTCTTACATTTGGTACGACAGAAGCAAAATTACCAAAAGAAAAAGCGCAAAAAATATTAGACGGTGGTTACATAGGTAAAGATGTGATGATGGGAATCCGCCCAGAACATATTTGTGAACCAGCTATGCTAGTTGACAGAGATGATGCAAAATATGCAGTGGCAAAAGCTACTGTTGAGGTAGTGGAACTTCTTGGTTCAGAAAAGAACTATTATATGGTTTGCGAAGGTCATAATATTACAGGCCGTTTTGAAACAGCTTGCAAAGCAGTTGTGGATGATGTGATTGATATCGTAATGGATACAACAAAAATTCACATTTTTGACCTAGAAACACAATTGACAATTACAAATTAATCTAAATTAAAAGAACCTTGTAGTTTTTACTACAAGGTTTTTTTAAAGTTATGCTTTTTTTTTGTCACAGAATAGGATAGAATAGTAATTAAGATAATGTATTTATAAATTTTTTTAATTCGGGAGCTGATTATAATGATTTCTAATCAAATTTTACAAAATACAATAGATGGACTTAAAACCATAACACGCAGAGACTTTTGTATCCTAGATGCAGAATCTAAAATTGTAGTAAGTACAATTAATACAAGCATAGGAGATTATATTCCTCAGGTTGAGTCCTTTATTAATTCGCAGGCTGAAAGCCAAGAGATGCAAGGATCACATTATTTTAAGATTTACGACGAATATCTGGTAGAATATATTCTTTCAGTAAGTGGCGTAGATGACGAAGCTTATAAACTCGGAAAGATTGTAGCTTTTCAAATAAAAAGTTTACTCATAGCTTATAAAGAGCGTTTTGACAGAGATAACTTTATTAAAAATCTCTTACTTGATAATTTATTATTAGTAGATATTTACACACGAGCTAAAAAGCTGCATATTAAAAACAATGTAAAACGTATTGTGTTTTTGATTGAATGCAATGAAAAAAGGGATAACAATATCTCCGACATTTTAAGGAATATCTTTCCAGATAAAACAAGAGATTTTGTAACGGCAGTAGATGAGAAAAACATGATTCTTGTTAAAGAAGTAACCTCAGAGGATGCAACAGAGATAGAAGGTTATGCAAAAATGATTTATGATACCTTAAGTGCAGAGGCTATGAGTAAAGTATATGTAGCCGTGGGTGCAGTGGTATCAGATCTTAAAGATGTGTCTAATTCTTACAAAGAAGCAACAATGGCACTTGAAGTAGGCAAAATATTTAATTGTGAAGGACATATTTCTCATTACTCCAAATTGGGAATAGGCCGTATCATTTATCAACTGCCTTTGTCTTTGTGCAAATTATTTATCAAAGAAGTACTCAAAGAAAAACGTGTTGATAGTTTTGATGAAGAAACGCTGATGACTGTTAATAAATTTTTTGAAAACAGCCTAAATGTATCGGAAACTTCAAGACAACTCTATATTCATAGAAATACATTAGTTTATAGATTGGATAAGCTTTTAAAAACAACGGGACTTGATCTTCGTCAATTTGATGATGCTATTGTTTTTAAAATTACAATTATGGTAAGCCAATATATGGATTATATGGAGAGACAAAGTCAAAATAGAATGTAGAAAATTGGTGAGATAAGCGATGATTTATTTACAGCATGTATCAAAAACCTATTCGAATGGAGCAATAGGACTTAATAGTACAAATTTGAGTATAGAAAAAGGGGAGTTTGTATTTATTACAGGAAATAGTGGTTCAGGTAAATCCACTCTTCTTAGATTGCTCCTTAAAGAAATAGAACCTTCACATGGCAAAATTATTATCAATAATAGAGATATTACCAAGCTAAAGCGCAAGCAAATTCCTTATCTCAGAAGGGATATTGGTGTGGTTTTCCAGGATTTCAGATTGCTTCCAACGAAAACTGTTTATGAAAATGTGGCCTTTGCTATGCAAATAGTAGGGGCTACTAACAGGGAAATAAGAAAAAATGTCCCTATTATTTTGGGACTTGTAGGACTTGCCAGAAAAGCAAGGTGTTATCCAGAGGAGTTATCAGGAGGAGAGCAGCAAAGAACTGCCCTTGCCAGGGCCATTATTAATAATAGTCCAATACTTATTGCGGATGAACCTACTGGAAATCTGGATCCTGCGACTTCATGGGAGATTATGAACTGTCTTCAAGATATTAACAAACGTGGAGTGACTATTGTTATGGCCACTCATGAAAGGGAGATTGTTAACACCCTCAAAAAAAGGGTTATTGAAATAACCAATGGTTCTGTCACAAAAGATATGCATGAGGGAGGATATGATGATGAAATGGAATACTCTCAAGTATTTGTTTAAAGAGGGTATTGTAGGATTATGGAAAAACAGAGTGATGGCGCTTGCGTCAGCAGGTACGATTATACTTTGTCTTCTCATACTCGGCATGTCTTATTCTTTAGGAACAAATATTGATTACATTCTTAAACAAATTGAAACTAAGTTTGGGATTACTTCTTATGTTAAAGAAGGAACCAATGAAAATAAAATTTTGGAATTAAGAGCCAAAATAGCAGGGGTGCCCCATGTGCAGGAAGTGAGATATATCTCTAAAGAGGCGGCCTTAAGCAGTTTTAAAGAAGGCATGAAGGACAATGCTATATTTGAAGATTTCACAAAAGACAATCCGTTGCCGGCTTCTTTTGAAATCATTGTAGACAGTGTTGAATTTCAGGATCAGGTTGTCAAGGAATTAGGTAAAATGCCTGAACTTGAGACACGGTATTTAGAAAAAGAAACAGATATATTTATCAAAATAAATGATACCATCAATTATATTTCCTGGGCGATAAGCGGGGCCCTAATCATTGTAGGTCTATTGCTGATGACTAATACTATTAAGCTGACTGTCTATATCCGGCGGAAAGAAATTAATATTATGAAATACATAGGGGCAACAGATCAGTTTATCAGACTGCCTTTTTTGATAGAAGGGGTAGTTATAGGCACAATTAGTGCCCTCACAGCCATTATTATTATTGTAGTAAGCTATAGCTGGCTTAGTAATATTCTGGTGACTGAATTGATAGGCCTGTTAAATGGTGTGACTTTTAGACCAATAGGAGATATTATGCAGAGGCTCATCCCGGTGTGTATGATTATAGGAAGCGGCATTGGATTTATTGGAAGTGGCACCGCTATACGTAAACATTTAAAAGTATAAGAGGAGAGAAACTATGAAAAAAAAGGTTGCTGTATTTTTGACATTGTTATTAATACTTACTCCTGTTTATGCATCAAGCTTGAACAACAAAAAAAATCAGCTAAGTAACACTAAGGAAGAGATTGAGAGTACAAAAAATGCCCTGCAGCATACAGCGACTCAAAAAGAGCAGGTCAAAAAAGAAATTCAAACAGTAGATAACCAGATCGTCGGGATAGAGAGTAAAATAGCTGATTTAAATACGAAACTTCAGCAAAAGCAGACACAAGTTAAAGAGAGTGAAGAGGCATTAAATACAGCTGTTATTCAAAAAGATGATCAGTATGAGGCCACTAAAGGGCGCATGGTACAGATGTATAAAAATCAAAAGATAGGTTACATACAAGTTGTCTTTTCTTCAAGCAATTTTTGGGAAGCTGTGAATAGGCTAGAATATATTAAGCGGATAGCTGAGCAGGACAGTGAACTGATAGAGGCTTATGAAGAACAAGTAGAACAAATCGACATACAGAGGTTATCGCTGGAACAAGAAAAGAAGGCATTAGATTTATTACATAAAGAACAAGTGGCTAAAAAAAGTGAGCTGACAGCAGCCAGAAGTAAAAAAGACAGTGTGTTAGGGCAGCTAGCCGGAGAAGAAGAGCGGTTGCAGGCAGAAATCAAAGAGATGCAGGAAGCGTCTAAAAAGCTGGAACAAGAAATCAAAAGACTTACACAGCAAAGCACAATTAAATATGCTGGAGGGGCCTTTGGCTGGCCGGTTCCGGGCTGGTATAATCTAAGCTCTGAATATAACCCAAGAACAAGTCCGATATCCGGGAGATACGAGTTTCACTCAGGGATAGATATTCCGGCATCTTTTGGTACACCGGTAGTAGCAGCAGCAGATGGGGTAGTCATTACCTCAGGTTGGGTCAACGGTTATGGTAATACAGTGATGATTAATCATGGCAGCGGCCTGGTTACGTTATATGGACATAACTCCTCACTGACGGTCAGTAATGGACAAACTGTAAAAAAGGGACAAACTGTTGCAAGAGTCGGAAGTACAGGGTATTCAACAGGTAACCACTGTCATTTTGAAGTCAGAAAAAACGGCGCGCATACAAGTCCATGGGGTTATTTAAAACGATAATACCAGGCATTATAAAAAGAATATTTCAGATAATAACATATAATAAGGGCATAACTAACATAATATATAAGTAGTTGTGCCCTTTAAAATCAGAATTTTGGCAGTAGAGATAGAATCGATTGAGCAGAAGGAGAGAGGCAATTGAAATATAAGCATCTCATAGGAATAGCAGCAGGAGCAGCGCTGTGTATAGGCGTAACAGCGGTAACCATAGGCTGGCAAGGTGAGACTACAAGTAGTAAATATGCACGCTCAAAACTGAATCAGCTGGATAAGTTTCTGCAACAGGGCTATTTGGGAGATATAGATGATGAGCAGCTTGAAAATAGTATTTATGCCGGTTATGTAAGTGGGTTAGAAGATCCTAAGACCCGTTATCTTAATGAAGAACAACTTAAAGAACAGCAAGTACTGGCTAAAGGTCAGTATATAGGAACAGGCATGCAGTTTGAGTGGGGTATTAATGGACGGTATATTATCGTGACAGATATCATTCAAGGCTCTCCAGCTGAGTCAGCGAAGGTCCAAGTAGGGGATAAAATTACCCAAATCGATGAGATAAAAGTCATGACATCTAATGAACTGGAGCTTTATAAAAAACTTACCTATACTGGAGAAGAGCCAGTCAGCTATACAGTAGAAGATAACAATGGACAAAATGAAAGACAAGTCAGCTTAAAATCTGAGGTCATTGACAGAAAAGAAATAGACTATAAGCTGATGGATAACAGTATAGGATATATCTCGCTATTTACTATTAAAGACGCCACAAGCGAAGCATTAAATGAAAGTATTAAGGTTTTAAAGGAAAAAGGAGCCAAAGGTTTTATTATCGATATTAGAAATGCATATAGCAATAATATTGAAGAAATTTACAAAATATGTAAGTTATTCATCGATGAAAAAATGGTGTTTAAAATCAAAAATAAGCAAGGCGGATTTGAAGAATATAAAACGCAAAAAGCTGCGTATGATGAGCCGATAGTTGTGATTACAAACAGCAGGACACAAGGATCACTTGAGGCTTTTGGAGCAGCCGTGAAATATTCGAAGAGAGGCCTGGTTGTGGGTGAAGCCACGGCAGGGACAGGACTTGTAAGTGAAATTATCCCATTAGAGGATCATACAGGTATGATGGTTGCAACAGGTATTATTTACACACCCGATAACAAGAGTCTTAGTGGTGAGGGTGTAGAGCCAGATAGAGAGATTAAAAATCCTATTGATGCCAGTATAGAACTCTTGACAAGCGGAGAAATACAGTCTCAAAACGATGCACAACTTATGGAAGCTGTTAAGCAATTAGATTAAATGTATAATATAGGCAATAAATAATGAGGATAATATCACAGGAAGAGACGTAAAATATCAAAACAGACAATTTATGTTAAGGAGGTAGCATTGATGAAAAAAAATAACTTTTTTCGAGGTGCTGCTATAGGTTTTTTATTATCAGGAATAGTATTGCTCTTAGGTACAGCATTTGTAGATAAGTACTATTATGTAGATAAAAAATTATTAGCGATAGACTCAGTTATTAATAATTATTTTGTAGGGGATATTAATCAAAGTAAGATGCAGGAAGGTATTTATAAAGGTTTTGTTGCAGGAATAGGTGATGTGTATACCACTTATTATACACCAGAGGAATACGCTAGCTTCAAAGAAAAGTCTAGTGGTGTTTATGCTGGTATAGGCATACAGATGACTGTAGATGTAGCAGATAATACGATTCTTGTTACAGAAGTCTTCGAAGGATCGCCAGCAGAGCAAGTTGGCATCTTGCCAAAAGATAAGATTATTAAGGCAGGTGGCAAAACCCTAACAGGAGATGATTTTGAAATTGTTCCTAAAATTGTAAAAGGTGCGCCCAATACACAGATTTCAGTAACTATTTATAGACCATCAGAGGATAAGATATATGACTTTGACATTACAAGACAAAATGTAACCTATCCGTCTGTTTCATATAAAATGCTGGAGTCAGATCTAGGATACATTAAGATTAATCAGTTTGAAGAAGTGACGTATACCCAATTCAAAAAAGCACTTACAGAAGTAGAAAATAAAGAAGCCAAAGGCATCGTGCTGGACTTGAGAAACAACCCAGGAGGACTGCTCCATATAACGGAACAAATAGCCGATGAACTGCTGCCCAAAGGTCTTATTGTTTCCACAAAAGATAAAAACGGCACGGTAGATGAAGCTTATGCGGATGACAAGTATACAGATATGCCACTTGTAGTCATTGTTAATGAAAACAGTGCAAGTGCATCAGAGGTTTTATCCGGTGCATTAAAAGATCACAACAGAGCTAAACTTGTAGGAGAAACAACTTTTGGTAAAGGTGTTGTACAAAGTATCGTTCCACTCAGTGATGGTTCAGCACTCAAACTTACAACAGCCAAATATTTTACGCCCAGTGGTGTATGCATACAAGGTATAGGGATCGATCCTGATTATCAAGTATCGTTACCTGTGGAAGTGATTACAAAAGGAAGACTCGAAGATCAGGAAGATACCCAACTCCAAAAAGCTATAGAAGTAGTGAAAAAGGAAATGAAGTAGCCAAAAGGGGGTATTGTGATCAGTATCAATAAAAATAAGTTAATAAAGGAAATCATTGTAGGCTGTATTTTAAGTTTTATTATGATTCGATTTGGGCTGACCATGCCTTTTACACTTAATTTACTTATCATTATACCAGTAAGCGTTGTATATTCTTTGATTGATAAGCGGTTTACTTGCTTATCTTATACAATAGCTACACTTTATTTAATTTATAACATTGTTTTGAAATTAGGAATCAGCAATGCCTCTCTTTTAAGATTACCTTATGAAAAATTTATCATTTTAATAGGGATACTGCACATAGCAGAGGGCGTGATGACAATATGTGCTGCCAAAGAAGACAATGAAGTAACGGTAGGGTACAAAGAGAATAGATTAGTAGGGGGATACCGGACTTGTAAAAGATGGACTATCCCTCTTTTTTTGTTTCAAGTAAAAGGAATTTATATTCCTGTGTTGGTGATATTGGTTTATGCAGGTGAATCATTTACAATGTCCATCCAGAAGAAATCAAGAGTGATGGGAAGGTGGATTTTATTGTACGGCATGATGATAAGTTTACTAGGGTATCTAGGGCTGAAGCAACTTTTACCATTAGAATTAGCTGTCATTTGTATGCCTATATTTCATGAAATATTATTTGAAATAAATGAAAAAATAGAAAATAAAAATTCAATTACCTAAAAATTCTAAACAAATAAATTTGGAAATATATACAAAAATTTTCCTCAAATCTAAATTGCATTGACGAAATACGTCAGTTTTGGTACAATAGATAGGTAAATCTGTATGAAGGAGAGAGCGATGAAAAAGAAAATAGTAATTATCGGTGCGGGATACGCAGGTGTTTTGACAGCAAAAAAATTAGCTAAAAAGTTAAAGAAAAACGAAGATGTCAGTATTACTATTATTGATAAAAACCCATTTCACACTATGCTTACAGAACTTCATGAAGTTGCGGCTAACCGCGTTGATGAGGATAGTATAAAAATTAGTTTGAAGAAGGTTTTTGCAGGTAGAAAAGTAGATGTTAAACTGGATACTGTGGATTCAATCAATTTCGAGAAGAAAATCGTTAACGGCGCCAATGAAAACTATGAGTATGATTACCTTGTACTTGCAGCAGGTTCAAAGCCAACATTCTTTGGAGTTGAGGGGGCAGATGAGTTTGCATTTAAGCTTTGGTCTTATGAAGATGCCGTTGTACTTAAAGATCACATTCATAATACTTTTAGAAAAGCTTCACTTGAGACAAATCTGGATAAAAAGAAACAATTACTAACTTTTCATGTAGTTGGTGCTGGATTTACCGGCGTTGAAATGGTAGGAGAACTTGCAGAATATGTGCCTATCCTATGTGAAAAATATGAAATCGACAGAGAATTGGTAACGGTTTGTAATGTAGATATATTAAAGCGTACGGTGCCTATTTTACCGGAAAAGCTTTCTAATAAAGTTGAAAACCGTCTTAGAAAAATGGGTGTCAGGCTAATGCTTAATACAAGTGTTGCAGCCATAGGCAGTGATTTTATTGAGGTTAAGTGCAACGATACAGTGACAAAAGAAACGACAGGAACTGTTATCTGGGCAGCAGGTATAGAAAGTGCAGACATTACATGTGAAGCAGCCAAAACGCTTCAGTCAGCACAAAGAGGCCGCATCAAGCTTGATGCATACCTTCGTTCTTTAGATGATAAAAATGTTTTTGTAGTAGGGGATAACATGCTGTATACACCAGAAGGTGAAGAGCAACCCGTTCCTCAAATGGTTGAAAACTGTGAACACAGTGCGTCTACAGCTGCGAAAAACATTGTTTGTGATTTAACAGGCAAAGGTGAAATGTCCGCGTATAAACCTTCATTCCATGGGGTGATGGTATGTGTAGGGGGACGTTATGGTGTGGCAAGGGTAGGACTTCCTAACCTGATGTTTAATCTGCCGTCCTTTTTAGCGATGCTTTCAAAGCATTTTATCAATATTATTTATTTCATGCAGGTATTGGGCTGGAATAAAGTATTTAGTTATATAAGACATGAGTTTTTTACCATTAGAAATTGCAGAAGTTTTGTAGGTGGTCATTTTTCTAACAGAACCCCTAGTTTTCTTCTTATGCCAATTAGAGTATGGCTTGGTGCTGTTTGGGTATTTGAGGGTATCAAGAAAATTCTAGAAGGTTGGTTAGATGCACCAAAACTCACTGGTTTCTTTGGTGGTGCCAATGCATGGTACAATAGTATCCTTGGTATAGCAACAACAGCAGGCTCATCAGATGCAGCAACAGCAGCAACAGGAGCGGCAGCAGTGGTATCGGATGCAGTAACGGCAGCAACAGGAGCAGCAGCACCAGTAGTAGAAGCAGCAACAGCGGCAACAGGAGCAGCAGCTCCAGTAGTGGAAGCAGCAACAGCAGCAACAGGTGCAGTAGTAGAGGCAGTAACGGCAGCAACAGGAGCCGCAGATGCAGCAGGCGGAGCAACAGGAGCAGTAGCAGATGCCGTACAAAGTGTTGGAACTGCCATATTTAATATTGATTTCTTAGGTTTATTTAATGCTATTTTTGTAAGCGGAAAAGATGTGGTTCATTCAACAATAAGCGATTTTGCATTTAAATTAGATGTGCCACTTACTTATGAACTGGTTCGTGGATAAGTTTATTCTGCCTTATGATTCTGTTCAGCTCTTTATGCAAATATTCATTGTTGCAGCAGAAATATTAATTGGTCTTGCATTGATAGGCGGATTGTTTACAACACCAGCAGCAGCATTTTCTTTAGTCCTTCAGATTATGTTTGTGTGTACAACTGGTTTATACTTAGGAACATTCTGGATGGTATTTGCTGGAATTGCAGTTTTAATTGGTGCAGGGAGAACCTTAGGTCTTGACTATTACTTTATGCCATTTTTAAAAGCACAGTGGAAAAAACTACCTTTTGTAAGAAAGTTGTATATTTATAATGATTAAAAATAAAATAGAAAAAAATGACAACATGGGCTCTATAACCTTTGAGTATGGGACTGCACTTGTCAAAGAAGAAATAGACGCAGTGCTGGGAAACTCGCCAATGATTATCCGTAAGTATACGGAACATTTAAAAGCGTCAAGAGGTAAATATATTAGGGCAATATCTTTACTTGCCGCAGCACAAAATAAAGAAGGATTTATTCATTCAAATGCTGTAAAGTTTGCAGCGGCTATAGAGCTGCTGCATCTTGCAACACTTGTTCATGATGACGTAATAGATAATGCGGACATGCGCAGAGGCGTTATCACACTTCAAAAAAAATATGGACAGAAAACAGCTGTTATTTGTGGAGATTATTTGCTTTGTATGGCCCTTAGGCTCACGGCTGCTGTTTCTAATAAAGAAGAATATATAAACCTGGATATGCCAAGCTACATGAGTAAAGTTTGTCTGGGTGAACTCAATCAGCATCTTAACAACGGTAATTTGGATTTATCTGTGTATCAGTATTTGAAAATCATAGCTGGTAAAACAGCAGCACTTTTTGAGGCATCTTTTTATGCAGGAGCTATCGTTTGCGAAGTTTCTGAAGAAGAGGCTAAAATGTATAAGCGTTTAGGCAGATATATAGGGATGATTTTTCAATTAACCGATGATTGTATAGACTTTGAAACAACAGAAGAAATTGCTAAAAAGCCCGTTCAGTCTGATTTTGAGCAAGGGGTTATTACCCTTCCGCTTATCCATGCATTTAGTCAAATGATGAGTTTTAAAGAAAAGGCAAAAGAAAGTGCCGTATCACGGACAGAAATTAATGAAATCGTTTCAAAAACAGAGGGACTGGGCTTTACTCGCCGAGTATCCAAAAAATATTATAATAAGTCCTTGAAGATTATCAATCAGCTAGATATCACAGATGACAAACGTACAAGGCTTATCTCTATTTTAGATAGAGCTTCTCGTGTACTCTAAATGAGTAGGGGAGGGATGAGAGTGATTAAAAGATTTCTTGA
>JAQSYC010000155.1 GCA_029256345.1 Clostridia bacterium
CACGCTTATCCAGTCCATTTTAAATCATGAAAATAGCAGGGTCATCAATATGGTAGATTCGTGTAAAGCCCACTTCGTATATGCTATGAGCTGTTTTACTAAAAGGCCGACTGTGATCATCGGCTATGATGAAATAAGTACCAAAAGACTCTATGAGGATATGCAGTTTCTAAAAGGAGAAGAACATGTTTATGTCTATCCAGCAAGAGATATCCTTTTTTATAATGCAGATGTTCATAGTATGGATATTACTTCAGCAAGAATACGGGTTATAGAGGCCCTAAATACACAGGAAGATATCGTCGTTATTATTCCAGTAGAGGCACTTTTGAATCCACTTTCGCCTCAGGCAACTTGGAAGACATATACTAAGGAAATCGCTGTGGGAAGCACCCTTAATATTGACAAACTACAGGTGTATTTACTGCAGGTAGGTTATGAAAGAGTGGCGAAGGTAGAGGCCATGGGACAATTTGCCATAAGGGGAGGTATTATAGATATTTATCCGCCTATTGCCCAGGAGCCTTATAGAATAGAATTTTGGGATGAAGAAATTGATTCAATAAGAACCTTTAATGTACAGACACAGCGGTCTATAGCTAAGATAGAAAATTTTAGGCTTGTTCCCAATCAGGAGGTGATTTTGCCATTAGAAATTTTAAGGCAGGTGATTCCAGAGATTCAAATGGATTTAAAGCGGGTTACACAAAAGCTTAGAGAAGAAGGCAAAAGAGAAAGTGCCAAAACGATAGAAGAAGGTATTAAAGAAGCTATCGAACAAATTAAAAATGATATTATCCCTAAAGGATTAGAGGCATATATACCTTATACTAATATGGAAATTGTTTCTATATTAGACTATATGAGTAAAAAATCGGTTTTGTATATAGATGAACCAGCTAAGGTACAAGAAAAAAGTGAAAGATGTCTCACAGAATATCAGGAGAGTATGAAAGATAGGCTAGAATATGGACATATTCTGCCTAAACAAATAGAAATGATTTTTGATTATCAAGACGTTGCTCATAAAATTTCAAGCTATACCAACTTATTTATGATGAATTTTGAAGGGGATATGAAGGGTTTTAAAAGTGCTTATACCTTAGCTTTAAAAGTATATGAAAATAATGCCTTCTATAAAAACATTGATCTCCTGGAAAAAGAGCTTAAAGCATGGAAGAAAACAAATAAAAAGGTGATTATTTTATCAGGGGTTAAGGCAAAAGCTCAAAGACTTTCCTATGAGTTAGAAGAAAGAAGGCTTATAACTACTTATACAGATCAGATAAAAGACTGTATAAAGGATGGACAAATAGTCATTACTAAAGGTTCTTTGCAAAAAGGATTTTTATATGAAGACATCGGTTTTTATGTCATATCGGACAAAGACTTGTTTGGCAAAGATAAAAAGGCTAAAAAGCCTAGAAGAAAATATCAAGGCACTAAGATAGAAAGTTTTCTAGAACTTTCGCCGGGCGATTATGTTGTACATGAACTTCACGGCATAGGCGTTTTTCAAGGAATTGAGCAGATTATTTTAGAGGGAATCAGCAGAGATAACTTGAAAATAGAATATGCAGACAATAATACGCTGTACGTTAATATCAATCAAATGGATATGGTTCAAAAATATATAGGTGCAGAAGGCAAAGCACCGAAGCTTAATAAAATAGGCGGAGCAGAATGGAAAAAATCAAAAGCTAAGGTTAAAAAAGCAATGAAAGATATTGCGAAAGACCTTATTAAGCTATACAGCGAAAGACAAAGTGCTAGAGGCTTTATGTATGAAAATGATACGCTATGGCAGACAGAATTTGAAGAGACATTTTTGTATGAAGAAACAGGGGATCAATTAGAGGCCATTGAAGATGTCAAAAAGGATATGGAAAGCACCAAAATCATGGACCGTTTAATCTGTGGGGATGTAGGATATGGAAAAACAGAAGTAGCTATAAGGGCTGCTTTTAAAGCTGTGCAAAATAATAAGCAGGTCGCCTACTTAGTACCGACAACTATTCTAGCACAGCAGCACTATAACCGTTTTACAGAAAGAATGGAAAATTACCCCGTTAATGTAGAACTCCTTTCTAGATTTAGAACGGCCAAACAAATCAAAACGACACTGCAAAACTTAGGCAAAGGACAGGTGGATATTGTAATCGGCACCCATAGACTGCTTTCAAAGGATGTTAAATTCAGAGACCTAGGAATGGTCATCATTGACGAAGAGCAGCGTTTTGGCGTAACTCACAAAGAAAAATTAAAAGAGTTAAGAAAAGAAGTAGATGTGATGACGCTTACAGCAACCCCAATACCTAGAACACTTCATATGAGTCTGATTGGTATAAGGGATATGAGTGTTTTAGAAGAAGCACCACTTGAAAGAAAGCCTGTCCAAACCTACGTTATAGAGTATAGTGAAGATTTTATAAAAGATGCGATTCATAGGGAACTGGCAAGAGGGGGGCAGGTTTATTTTCTGCATAACCAAGTCAAAGACATTGAAGAAAAAACAGAACGTATCAGAGAGCTTATTCCAGAGGCACGTATTGCATTTGCCCACGGGCAGATGCATGAAAGAGAATTAGAAAAAATCATGATTGCTTTTATTGAAGGAGAGCTTGACGTCCTTGTGTGTACAACCATAGTGGAAACGGGACTAGACATTTCAAACGTCAATACGATTATTATCAACAATGCTGATCAAATGGGCCTTAGTCAGCTTTATCAGCTGAGAGGACGGGTGGGAAGGTCCAATAAAATGGCCTATGCCTATTTAATGTATCAAAAAAATAAAGTATTAAGAGAAATAGCAGAAAAAAGGCTGCAGGCAATCAAGCAATTTACAGAGCTTGGAGCAGGATTCAAAATAGCTATGCGTGATTTAGAGATAAGAGGTGCTGGTAATCTTTTGGGAGCACAGCAGCATGGGCATATGGAGACTATAGGGTACGATTTGTACTGCAAGATGCTTGCACAAGTTGTTGAAGAAGAACGGGGAGAGATTGTTGAGGAAGAGTTTGAAACAACCATAGAAATCAAAATAGATGCTTATATTCCTTCGGAGTATATCAGTGACGAGGTACAAAAACTAGATATTTATAAAAAAATTGCTTCTATACAAATAGAAAAGGACTATTTTGATGTCCAGGAAGAAATAGAAGACAGATATGGGAACTTGCCTTATATGGTACAAAATTTGCTGGATATAGCACTCGTTAAAGCATTAGCTCATGAACTGTATATGACACTTGTATCAGAAGTTGATCGCATCGTTGTATTTAAATTTAAGCCAGAGATAAATCTAAATGGAGAGAAACTGCATATAGAAAGGCTACCAGAGGTTCTTAATGCCTTCCCTAAGATATTAAAATTTTCTGGCGGTAAAGAACCTATGATCAAGGCGTATTTGTCGCATATTCCTAAAAAAGAAATATTGTCCTATATTAAAAATATATTACAGGTGATTAAAAAATTGAAGAGTTAATAATTTTAAGCTATAATGAGAAATATAATAACAGCCTGTAATAGATCAGACCATCAAGACAAACTATAAGGAGCGATATAAGTGAAAAGAGTAAAGAGAATACTAGCAGGGATAATAGCAGCGACGCTGATCACTACCATACTGATAGGGTGCGGTGCTACTGAAAACACAGTAGTTACTATCAATAATGAAAAAATATCAGAACCACTTTATAGAATATATTTATGGACTACACAGCAAGAATTTGAAAGTTTGGCACCTAATATATGG
This sequence comes from Clostridia bacterium, assembly GCA_029256345.1. Taxonomy (GTDB): domain Bacteria; phylum Bacillota; class Clostridia; order Lachnospirales; family Cellulosilyticaceae; genus FMMP01. Next base: position 3,758 of record JAQSYC010000155.1, read on the forward strand.
GATATGGACTTAGAAGGTAAAAAAACAGAAGACGTTGCCAAAGAAAGAACATTGGATTCTATAAAAGTTTCAATAGCCGCCAAGCAAAAAGCAGAAGAACTAGGGGTAGAGTTATCGAAAGAGGAACAGGATCAAGTTAAAGAGCAAGCTAAACAAATTATGACTTCAAGAGCAGAACTGGCCAAACAACTTAATTTTAAGCAAAAAGATATAGAGAACTTCTTGAATTACGGAGCTATCATAGAAAAAGTTATTCAAAAGATAAGTGAAAATTACGTACCCAATGAAGAAGAGCTTAAAGCAGAAATAGAACTCATTACAGGCAATTATGAGAAAGCAACCGTTAAGCATGTATTGATTGGAAACAAAGATGAACAAGGAGGAGATTTGCCACAGGATAAGGCGGATGCCGCCAAAGAATTAGCAGATGATATTTTAGCAAAAGCATTAAATGGAGAGGATATGGCAGAACTTGCCAAACAGTATTCAGAAGACCCAGGTTCTAAAGAAAGTGGCGGAGAGTACACTTTTGGTAAAGGTGAGATGGTTGCGGAATTTGAAGAAGCCGCCTTTACTGGTGAGGTAGGAAAAGTTTATCCAAAGCTTGTAGAAACTTCATACGGCTACCATATTATCAAGATAGAAAGCCGTGAAACAGGAGAACCTGAACAAATCAAAAAAGATGCAGAGGATCTTATTAAAAAAAGGTTTGCAGGCAATGAGCTGACAGAGTTTGGTGGAACAATGAAAGTGGAAAAAGCAGAAGGCTATAATGATATTCATATCATACGAAATGAAGAATCAAGTACAGCTGCGCCAGAAGAAACAGATCTTGAGACAGAAACAGTTACACCCGAAAATAATCAATAAAAGTACTTCAATAAAAAGAGGGTGTCTCAAAATTAAAATTTTGAAGATGCCCTTAGCCAAAAAAACAGGCGCTATCTTAGCAAGTTTTTCTTGCTAAATAGCACCTGTTTT
>JAQSYC010000156.1 GCA_029256345.1 Clostridia bacterium
TAAGGCCATTTTTAAAATCACCTATATATTTTTGAGTATCAGGGTAGGTTATAACGCCTTTGCCGGTCATTGCACCATGGACAAAATCACCGCGGTACAGGGTGCCATTGGGCCAGGTGAAGGCGCCTTTGCCATGGGGGACACCAGCAGAGAGTTCACCTTCGTAAAGGCCATCGGCTATAGATAATTTGCCAGTTCCGGTCTCTAGGCCATCTCTAAAATCACCTTCATAAGTATCGCCGTTAGCATAAAGGGCTGTGCCAGCGCCCTGCATATTATTTTTAAAGAAGGTACCCTTATAAATGGTGCCGTCTTTTTTGTGCAGTTCACCTTTGCCTTCCATAGAACCATTTACAAAATGTCCTTTATAAACCGAGCCATCAGGAAAAGAGCAGGTGCCAGTGCCTGTCCTTTCGCCTTTATGAAAGTCACCCTCATAGATAGAGCCATCTGGTAAATAACAGGTGCCTTTTCCGTGGGGTTGATTCATCATAAAAGAGCCCTCATAAGAGAGTTTGCCTTCTTCTGTATAATATTTTCCAAGGCCATGGAAAAGTGAGCCCTTGATGCTGCCTTCATACATGACCTTACCGTTTTTATGGTACCAAATTTCATTATTATAGATATCAGGGGATTTAGTAAAGAGGGATTTAATTTTCTTTAGCATTTTATTTCTCCTTAAAGCTTCATTAGCCCTATTATACCATTTTTATGAAAAAAACAATACATTATATTCCGAAAATCCATAGGGTGAGATAATAAGATGTGATGATGCCCACCAAGGTAGCCAAAATAGCACCGGCAAGGGTGTAGCGGCTGTCTTTAATCTTAATACACATAAAATAAACAGAAAGGGTATAAAAAATTGTTTCAGTACACCCAAACATGACAGAGACAAGTCTGCCGATAAAGGAGTCGGGGCCATAGGTTTTAAAGGCATCTAATATAAGGCCAGTTGCAGCCGAAGAGGAGAAAGTGCGCATCAAAGCAATAGGGATGACTTCACTGGGAAAATTAGACCAGCTTATAAGGGGTTTGATCAAATTAGAAATGCCCCCAAGGGCACCGGAGCTTCTAAGCATGCCCACTGCCATCATCAGACCGATGAGAGTGGGCAAAATATCAAATACCACTTTAAGGCCATCAGCAGCGCCTTCTATAAAAGCTTCATAAACATTCACGTTTCTTAAAAGTCCATAAATAACAATGCCTAATATAATAATAGGAATAAGCCAGTCGGATAACCAAACAAAAGCAGTTAACATTATTTCTTCCTCCGATACATAAGTTTTGCAAAGGTAACAGCCGCTACAGTAGAAAAGCAAGTGGCTATAATACAGGGTGCAATGATTTCAGTCGGATTGGCTGAACCGTAAGAGGTTCTGTAAGAAATCATATTGATAGAAATTAGCTGCACAGAAGAAATATTGATGATAAGAAACATGCACATGGCATGGGTGGCTCTTTTTTTATCTAGATTCAATTTTTGCAGTTCCAGCATGGCTTTGAGACCAGGAGGTGTTGCAGCCCAGCCAAGCCCCAAAAAGTTGGCAATCAGATTAGTTGCTATGTACTTTCGTGCAGCATGTTCCCGGGGAACATCAGGAAATAAGAAATCAAGAAGTGGGGTCATCTTGCGAGCCAAAACATCTATTAAATGGGCTTTTTCTGCAATGCGCATGACACCCATCCAAAGTGCCACGATGCCCCCCATCTTGATACACAGCTCCACCGCATTTTGGGAAGCTGTAAGGGCCGAAGTCGTTAAATCCCGCATACCACCTGTAAAACCTGAGATGAATATAGAAAAAATAATCATAAAACTCCATAAATAATTTAACATGAGTAACCTCCTTACTTGTCTCTATCAATATATGCATCCAGAAAGAGGAACATGTACACGTTTATGCAAAATGTTAATTTAATCCAAAAATGTAAATGCAAAAAACGATAAAATATTTAAAAAATAAAAGTTTTCTACAAGAAAATTAGAAAAAACTTGCACAATATCATTATTCGACAAATATTATATTATAAACTAGCATGATTTTTTAAAAAAGTCTAAAAAGGACGTAAAGATAATTGACTTTTATTGCTAATTATGGTACTTTATAATTATTATGGATGGTAAAAATTGAGAGAAAATAGTTTAAAAAGGGAGAGGATATTAGTGAAATCAACAGGGATAGTAAGAAAGGTAGACGAATTAGGGAGAGTTGTTTTACCGATTGAATTAAGAAGAAACTTGGATATCAATGAAAAGGATGCATTGGAAATTTTTGTCGATAATGATAGAATTATACTTAAGAAATATGAGCCAGCAGATATTTTTAATGGCAGCATGGAAGATCTTATTGATTACAAGGGGAAAAAAATAGCGAAAGATACAATCTATGAACTGGCAAAACTTGCAGGATTTAAAATAGTTGAATAGCATAAAATAAAAAGACCTGGTAAGTAGAGGTCTTTTTTTTGAGTGTACAAACTATTCACATAATATCTTTTTAATGATATGGTATAATAAGCTGACAAAATCGAACTCATTGGGGAGATACAGGGGTAGGAGGATAAACATTTAAATGGAATTAAAGTTATTTGGTTTTATTGAGGAAGTACTGGAAGAACTTGAGGGTATGAAGGGACTACTGGAGGAAGTCAGCGAAGAAATAGAGATATTTTTTGAAGAGCTGTTATGTGCGACAAACAAAGGGTATATCAATATTAACTCTAGAGTAAAGTCTAAAAAGAGTTTAAAAGAAAAAATCATAAGGAATGACTATTATCAAAAGTATGATACCAAAGAAAAATTATTTGACAATATATCTGACTTGATAGGTATAAGGCTTGAATGTAAGTTTGTACAAGATGAAACAGAAATCTATAGATTTATTAAAAAGCATTTTAACGAAAAGGTAGAGGGACTTGAGGATTACTACTATAATCCATCAGAACCCAATATTATTTTTAATCTGGGAGGCAAGCAGCCAAAGGAACAAAAAAATGGTGTAAAGATGTATAGGATAGATGGTAAATATCTAGGGGGGCAAAAAAATATTAACTTTGAAATTCAAATAAAGTCTCTCGTTAATATCTTTTGGAGTGAGATAGAACACAAAATTATTTATAAAAATTATAACTATATTATAGCAGATAACTTTTATAAGGATATTATGAAGGCTATTAAAAATAGTTTGACCACCATTGATCAACAGCTCTTACTAATATCCAACCAGATTGAGACAGGTGAGACCAATACTTTGGATAAAAGGGAAGAGCAACTGGAAAACCTACTTTCAAAAATCATATATGATATCTTTGCCATACGAATGAAAGACAGTATTGGTGTCTTAGTGGATTTCAGAAAGTCTTGTGAAGCCATTGTGAAATATGTATTTAGAGATGCTTTAGAAAATAACATAGATAATTATAATCATAATCTTATTACAGGCTTTGATAGATTAAAGCAAATAGATCAAAGCAGTATTGATTTTAAGCAAAAAATAATATTTGAAAGAGAACCGATTTTTGAAAATGAGTATACTGCTATTTTAGGGACACATATTAAAAATTACACAAATGAAGAGTTTCAGTGGTGTCTATTTTTCAGAGTACTATTTGCAATAGAGGTAGATAATAATGTGGGCGATTTTGAGACCTTCATTCATTACTATACAGATAAAATATATAATAAGATTGCTTCTAATAGATTGAGTTCTAATTTTACTGTTAATGAAACAAAAGAAATATTAGAGACTATTATGATTCAGTTTGCAACTATTTTTATCAAAGTAAATTCAGTAGAGCTTTTATACGAAAACGTTATTGACCAGATTACTAAAATTGCGAACAGTGTGATAGATACTTTATATAAAAATATTTTAACATTTGAACAATGGGAAGAAGAAAAAGACATTTATTTAACGCTTTTTGAACTGAGGCTTGTTACGCTGTTTAATATAGATATAAAACCTGAAAGGGTATTGGATTTTTTGGAGAGGGTACGTTACAGCAAGTCCAATATTGAGATGCCTAAAGGTATACTCAAGTACATTTATAAGGTCTAAATTATAAGATTTAAATTTAAAAAAGGTAATATTTACACATTACTATAAATAATTATGCAAAAAAATATTAAAATAAGTGATGAAATATAGGAGATAGATTGATAATATGTTATAATTAGTGCAGATATTTTAATATATTTTTGAAGGAGGAATGGATAGTGGTTAAATTATTTGAAGGCGGAGCCTATCTGATTGATGGAAAAGAGCTTATTCATGATGATAACGAGGCGCTTAAACTACTTAAACAAAAATTAGGAGATCAGGTGCCATCAAAAGATGAGGCATCTCAAAATACAATAGCTTATAGTATTTTAAAGGCCCATAATACTTCTGATGATACGGACAAGCTAAAAATAAAATTTGATGCGATGGCCTCTCATGATATCACTTATGTTGGCATTGTACAGACAGCCAGAGCCAGCGGACTTACTGAATTTCCTATTCCATATGCACTGACCAACTGTCATAACAGCCTTTGTGCAGTAGGGGGGACAATCAATGAAGATGATCATATGTTTGGTCTTTCAGCTGCCAAAAGGTATGGTGGTATTTATGTGCCAGCCCACTTAGCTGTTATTCACCAGTATATGCGTGAAATGATGAGCGGCTGCGGTAAGATGATATTAGGGTCAGACAGTCATACTAGGTATGG
>JAQSYC010000157.1 GCA_029256345.1 Clostridia bacterium
CCCTGAGCAAGAAGGGGTGTATTCTTGGTGGTCTTATAGATTTAAGGCTAGAGAGAAGAATGCTGGCTGGAGAATAGACTATTTTGTGGTATCCAAAAGACTACAGGATACTTTGGTAAATGCCCGAATTTATCATGAAGTGATGGGTTCAGATCATTGCCCGGTAGGTCTTGAAATAGACCTGTAAGAGGGGTTAGAGGTGAGACAAGTCAAATAACTTATGATAGGATAAAGTAGAACTATCACTTAGTATTTAAAAAAAGGAGAACAAAGAGATGAAATATAAAATGCTTCATACATGTCTTAGAGTAATGGATTTAGAGAAGTCCTTGGCGTTTTACAAAGAGGCGCTGGGCTTTGTAGAAGTCAAAAGAAAAGATAACAAGGAATACAAATTTACGTTGGTCTATTTAACAGATGAAAGCCACTCATATGAATTAGAATTGACTTATAATTATGACCCAGAAAAGCCTTACGAAATCGGCAATGGGTTTAGTCATACAGCAGTAGCATCGCCGGATTTAGAAGCATCGAGACAGTACCATATGGATTTAGGATATGAAGTAACACCTCTAAAAGGACTTCCGGGAGAACCGCCAAGATTTTATTTTGTAACAGACCCAGATGGCTATAAAGTAGAAGTTATCCGCGCATCTTAATGCACTGAGCAGCATCCAAAAGCATAAAACTCCCCTTAAGTATTCTCTATTTGAGAAAGTTATCAGGGGAGTTTTTCTTAATAAATCACTTCTACGCTGTAGCCCTCATCTTTTAATGTGTCTGTGACATTCTGGATATGATCATGACCGTTGGTTTCAACTGTTACTTCCAGTGCAACGTATCTGAGGCGATCCAAGGCTTTAAACTGGTTGTGCTCCAGCTTTACAACATTAGCACCTAGTTTTGAAAGTATTTCGGCTATTTTGACCAGCTGACCAGGGGTATCCTTGAGCTTAACAGAAAAACAAAATAGTCGTCCTCTTGAGTAGAGTCCGTGATTAAGGAGCGAAGACATAGTCAGTACATCAATGTTACCGCCACTGATAACAGAAACTACCTTTTTGTTTTGAGCGTTTAATTTTTTGAGAGCAGCGACAGAAAGTGCACCGGTTGCTTCGGCCACTAGTTTATGTTTTTCTACTAATAAAAAGATAGCTTCTATGAGGTCATGATCATCAAGAGTGATGATCTCATCCACATAATCTTTGATAATATCAAAGGTTAAATGACCAGGCTTTTTGACGGCAGCGCCGTCTGCAATGGTATCTACATAAGGAAGGTCCACAAGCTTTCCAGAGTCTACAGAAAGTTTCATAGCTTGGGCACCCGTTGACTCCACTCCAATAATCTTAACACTGGGATTGATAGCTTTTGCCGCCACCGCCATGCCGCCGATGAGTCCGCCGCCGCCAATGGGAACAAGGATAATATCAGTATCTGGCAGTTCTTCGAGTATTTCAAGAGCAATAGTACCTTGGCCAGCCATAATGTCTCTGTCATTAAAAGGATGTATAAAGGTATAACCTTTTTCTTTTTCAAGTCTTTGAGCTTCTTCATAAGCTTCATCATAGATGTTGCCAAAAAGCACCACTTCAGCTCCCCATTTTTTGGTCGAGTTAACTTTAATAAGAGGGGTTGTTTTGGGCATCACAATGGTAGCGGCAATACCAAGAGAGTGGGCAGAGTAAGCAACACCTTGTGCATGGTTGCCGGCAGATGAGGCAATAAGTCCTCTTTCTTTTTCAGCGTTGGTCAATTTCATGATTTTATTGAGGGCACCTCGTATTTTAAACGATCCCGTAATTTGTAAATTTTCAGGTTTTAAATAAACTTGATTATTAAATTCCTTACTTAAGTCATAGCTATAGATAAGATTTGTCGGCACACAGGTATTTTTAATGCGGTTTTTAGCATCTACAATACTTTGCAAAGAAAGTGTATTTTCATGAGTCGGTGAAGACATAAGCAGAACCTCCAAGTATCTGATTAGTAAATTCTCAAAACAATATACCCTTTATTATAATCAATCAAGTAGATAGATGCAAATATTTCCATAATATAGCCGACAGATAATAATAGGGGATATCCTCTCTAACGGCTTGAAAAATACATAAGATATGCTAAGATAAGTATAAAATAGGAGTATATAAAGGGGAACTTATGAAACTTTCACAGTTAAATAAATATGAAAGTATAGTTATTCAGTGCCATGATAATCCAGACCCAGATGGTATTGGGGCGGGTTAAGTACCAAGGGAAAACCGTAAGACTTGTTTACAGCGGAAAACTTAGGATTACAAAACCCAATATTTTAATGCTGATAGAAGAATTTAATATTCCAGTAGAGTACGTGGAGCAAATGAATGTGGAAGGCCTATTGATAACCGTTGATTGTCAGTATGGAGCGGGAAATGTGACGCAGCTTAATACCAATGATGTAGCCATTATAGATCACCATCAGCCAGAAATAAAGGGGATAGAAAAAAGTGAAATACGAAGCTTTTTAGCCAGTGCCTGTACGCTGGTATGGGATCTTTTGTGTGATGAGGGCGGGTTTGCAGAAATACAGCATCCCTTAGACAGAGATATGCGAGACAGCCTTAAGATCGATCAGGGAGTAATCAGAAAGCTAAGAAACTCAGTTCTGACACTGCCGGAACTTGAGATAGCTGGAATGGCACTTATAAGGCATTCTTATAATGCTGCCAATAAGTTTGTTGTGGTAAAAGCAAAAGAGTGTGATCCTAATATATTAGGTTTTATAAGTGATCTGGCCATTCAAGTAGATAGTGTCTATGTGTCTATTGTCTATAATGAGATTGATAAAGGTATCAAGTTTTCTGTAAGAAGTTGTGTGAAGGAGGTAATGGCCAATGAACTGGCAGCTTATCTATCAGAAGGAATAGGCTCTGGCGGTGGGCATATAGAAAAAGCGGGAGGCATGATTAGCAAAAAAGAGTTCAATAAGAAGTACAGTCGGTTTAATGCAGATGAGTATTTCTTGAGAAGGCTTACTAAATATTATAAATCCTTTGATGTTATTTATAGCATGGAAGATGTTAATATGGAGCATATGCGTTTATACAGAGAGAAAGCACTGCCGATAGGCTTTGTAAAATTAATCGATGTGGTGCCGGATGATACTTCCATTATTATAAGAACTTTGGAGGGGGATATTGACTTATTTGTCAGTCACAATACCTATGCTATGATAGGCATAAAGGGAGAAGTATACCCCACAACTCAAGAAAAATTCGAAAAGGATTATAAAGAACTGGATGAAGCCTACACTCTGGAGTTTGAGTACTTTCCAAGTATTAGAAACAAAGAAAACGGCAGGTTTATTCAGCTTCATCCTTATGCTAAAAAGTGTATTTCAAAAGGTGAAAATGATGTTTACGCTAAACCGCTAGAACAAGCAGTAAAAGTATTTACTGCTTGGAACAGAGAAAAATATATGTATGGTAAAATCGGAGACTATCTTGTTGTTAGACAAGATGATCCTCATGATATAGCCATTATAGAAAAGGATATCTTCTGCAAAACTTATGATGAGATGATTAAATAAAAAAGAGCTTTATCAAGCGTGTAAAACTAGCGCGCTTGACGAAGCTCTTTTTTATTTAGATATCATCTACGTCGGTTTCTTCTCCATACCTGACAGTGCCATTAGAATTAAAACTCCCCGGGGCATCATATTGTATAAAGGTGCCATCTTTAGGTTCCTTAGATAAACTGTCACTTTTAGAAGGAATATCTAGAAGTATTTCAGTATGCGTTTTAGAATGTAGGGAATTATTTTTATGTTTTTTCATGGAATAAGCCTTTCACTATTTCTGATTTTGTATCCATATTTAAAGAAATGATAAATTTTCATCACTTATATGTAGTGTATGCAAACAAATAAATCGTATACATTTTATGAAAATATTTATAACATATAAATATATACATTGACAGGCGAGGTATATAATACTAATATGTAAGTATAAAAGAAATGTATAAGAGAAAGTAAGGTGATGAAATGTCTATAACATCAGACTTAATAAGAGGTCATACGGAAACAATTATATTAGCGCAGCTTGTGTTCAAAGACAGTTATGGTTATGAGATAAACAAGAGAGTACAAGAGAAAACAGAGGGACAGTATGAACTTAAAGAAGCTACTTTATACAGTGCCTTTCGTAGACTGGAGCAGGCAGGATATATATTATCTTATTGGGGAGATGAAACAACAGGTGCAAGGAGACGTTATTATACCATAACGCCTTTAGGGAAAATGACTTATGAAAATAATAAAAAAGATTGGCAGCAAGCCAAAGAATTAATTGATAAGCTAATTTAATAAAAATAGGGAGGCAGACCAAATGAATAGTAAAATAAGAAGTAAAGTGGAATCGTTATTTACAGAAGCTCCAAAGACAAAAAAAGCTTTGGAACTTAAAGAAGAAATCATCGTTAACCTTACAGAGAAATATGATGACTTAGTGAAAGGTGGGAAATCACCAGAAGAAGCCTATAACAATGTGATTGCCAGTATTGGGGATGTGGATGAACTGATAAGGAGCCTTAAACAAAACGATATATTAAGTCTTGAAAGAGAAGAACAGGAACGAAAAAAAACAGCATTAGTTGTTTCAGGAGCTGTAGGTTTATATATTTTAAGTGTTATTATACTTATTACAATGACAGCAGTATTGAATATAAATGGAGTTATAGGTACGATGGTATTTTTGCTGATAGCCGGCATCGCCACATGTATACTCATTTATCACTTCATGTCTAGACCTAGTTATACCAAAATGGATGATACTTTAGTAGAAGAATTTAAAGAATGGAAACAAAACAGTACACAAACCAACCAATTGCGCAAATCACTTATCTCTATTATGTGGACACTGATTACAGTCATCTATTTGCTGCTGAGTTTCACATTAAATATATGGGCCTACTCATGGATTATCTTTATATTAGGTGCGGTAATAGAACAAATCATAAAACTACTGTTTGACATGAAAAATATGAAGGGACAATAGATATGAAAAAAATAAGAATGATACAAATCATACAGCTTCTTATACTCGTTGTAATAGCTATAGGACTAATAGCTTAATAGAACTTGATTTTAGAAGTACAGACATAGAGGTATTGTCGACAAATGAAAAAGTTATAAGAATAGCAGAGAGCAGTAACAGAGCGTTAGAAGAAAGACAATTGTTTCAATTTGACAATGAGGATGGTATATTAAAAGTAAGAGGGGGAAAGGGGTATGATAATAACCTGATGTTTGGATTTTTCATGCACCTTCACAAAATCCAGATCTATATTCCACAGGGATACAATAAGGATTTGGTGCTAACAACTTCATCAGGTGATATCATATTTTTATCAGATTCAATAGCAGAAAACATCTTAATTAATCAATCGTCTGGGGATTTACGGGTGGAAAAATCCATACAGACAAATACATTTAAGAGCTTTTTAAGTTCTGGGGATATGTATATTGCGCATATAACATGTAAAGAGTATGATTTAAAGGCCTCATCAGGCGATATAGATATTGACTACCTAAAAGGCTCAGGAGACATGCAGGCAAAATCTGGGGACATAACAATAAAAGAATTAAAAGACGGAGAATATGACATCCAATCTTCATCTGGAGATGTTAGACTGCTTAATGTAGAAGATTGTTTTGGGGAAATCAATATTTCCTCAGGAGACCTAGAGGCAGATTATACAGGGATTACAGGCGAGACCAAGTTGATATCAAGTTCCGGAGATATAACACTCAATCTTGCAAAAAACATAAGCTTTGAAATGGAAGCGGTGTGTATGTCGGGAGATATAGAGGGGAACCTGCCTATCGTCTACAAAGACAAAAGAGAAAAGTCAGCAACAGCAACGGTCGGTAATGGACCTTATGCAAAGCTTTTGCTGAAAGCCAGTTCAGGCGATATAAACGTTAATCAAAACTAAATCATATTTGTAGCTCTTGAGATATTTAAAACGTATTCTTGACTATAAATATGGTTAAGATAGGACTATAATAAATATTAGAAAGGGGAGATGAGTATGATAAAAGAAATATGTGTTAATGGTGTTTATAAAAATTATGTCAATGGAGAATGGAAAGTATCAGAATCCGGCAATATGATAGATATATTTTCTCCTATTGACGGCAGTAAAGTTGGATCGGTACCTGCTATGTCTAAGGAAGAAGTAGATGAGGCGATTATGGCAGCTAAGGCCGCTCAAAAGGAATGGGCTGATGTGCCGCTGATTGAAAGAGCAAAACTTCTTAATAAAGTAGCCTTTTTATTATTAGACCATCAAAAAGAAATTGCGGATATCATGGTAGTAGAAATAGCCAAAGACATTACATCAAGTCTAGCTGAGGTTAAGCGTACTTCAGACTTTATTCTCTTTACAGCAGATGCTGCAAAGCAGCTCAGAGGAGAAATGCTGTCAGCGGATGCTTTTCCGGGTTATGGAAAAGATAAAGTATCTTTTGTAAATCGTTACCCTCTAGGGACAGTGCTAGCTATCTCTCCTTTTAATTATCCTGTTAATCTTTCGGTATCTAAAATAGCACCAGCAATAGTGGCGGGGAATACAGTGGTTTTAAAGCCGCCTACTCAAGGTTCTATTAGTGCCTTATACCTGGCTAAGATATTTGAGATGGCAGGACTACCAAAGGGTGTCTTTAATACGATTACCGGTAAAGGCAGTGAGATAGGAGACTATGCAGTCACCCATAACGACATAGATTTTATTAATTTTACAGGAAGCACAGATATAGGCAGACATATTTCACAGATAACCGTTATGAAACCTCTACTTATGGAACTTGGAGGAAAAGATGCAGCCATTGTTCTAGAGGATGCAGACCTTAAAGAAGCAGCAAAAGATATCGTAAGTGGTGCTTTTTCGTATTCAGGACAAAGGTGTACAGCTGTTAAAAGAGTACTAGTAGAAGACAAGGTAGCAGACGAACTTACTGGGTATATTAAAGAGAGAGTGGAAAAACTCAAAGCAGGAGACCCAAGAAAAGCAGATACAGTTATTGTACCGCTGATATCAGATAAGGCAGCAGATTTTGTGTGTGAACTGATAGAGGATGCACTAGAAAAAGGAGCCAAACTGCTTGTAGGTAACAAACGAGAAAAAAATCTAGTTTATCCTACACTGATAGATCATGTAACAGAAGATATGAGGCTTGCGTGGGAAGAACCCTTTGGGCCTGTGCTGCCTATTATCAGAGTAAAAGATGTCAAAAAAGCGATTGAAATCGCCAACAAGTCTGAATATGGTCTTCAGTCAGCAGTATTTACTAAAAATATTGATAAAGCATTTAATATTGCCAATGAGTTGCAAGTGGGAACCGTTCAAATTAATAATAAAACTGAAAGAGGACCCGATCATTTTCCATTTTTAGGTGTTAAGTCATCAGGGATGGGAATACAGGGTATCAGGTATAGTATAGAGGCGATGACAAGAGTAAAAGCGATGGTTATCAATTACGAAAGAAGCTAAAAACAATAAAACCTCCTCAACTCCTCTTGAGGAGGTTTTATATACTTAAACAGTAAAATATATTATAATAGAAATGATAAAAACAGAAAGGATGATGAAAGTGAATTCAAAGCAAAACTTTCTTTTATACATAGGCATAAGCTGTATACTAGCAGGGATTATAGCCTTATTAGCACTTAATAATCTTTTACCAAAAGGATTTTTGACGGAATATGCCAATATCTTATTAGGTATTGTTTTTGTTAGTATGGCTATAAAAACCAAAAATAGGATACCTCTTATAGTGGCTGCATTTTTCTTTGCAAATGTTGCGATGTTATTTATGGGTAAACTCCTCAATGTGTCCAGTTTTTTGCCAAGACTAGTGTTTATTCCAGGTGTAATGTTGTTAGTCTCATACATATCTAAAAGAAAATCGGTTATTTTAATTGTAGGTTCAATTTTAACCTTTTGGGGTATATTCCTCTTTGTTAAACAATCTATGGGGATATATGGATATTGTTTTTCTATAGGCGCATTGATGCTTTTTACAGTATTAGCGTTTTTATTGATTTGGGTAGTAGAAAGACAAAATTGGCCAGTTTTGCCGATTTTAATATTTGGAAGTATAGGCAGCTATTTAATAGCAGATGGATTAGGAGTGGCCGCTAGAAATATCTTGCTCCAATCATCCTGTTTGCTGTTGATTATAATAGGTATTTTTTTCGTAGTAAAAAGTTTATTTAAAAGACACCTAGGTGACGAGTAGAAAAAAAGGAGTGAGAATATGCCAAGTGGAATCGTACAAAGTATAGAAGGACAATATGCCATTGTTGAAATCAAAAGGCAGGATATGTGCGGAGACTGCCATGCCTGTGATGCTGTACATGAGGCTAAAGAATGTACATTGAAATGTATTAATAATGTCCGCAGTCAAGTAGGAGATCTGGTTGAGATTTCTTTAGATCAGCAAATTTTCTTAAAAGCAACCTTTATTATGTATGGTCTGCCATTGGCAGGGCTTATGGGTGGACTAGGCATAGGGTTTTTGGCAGCACAGCTTTTTACACAGCTACCAAGTGAACTGCTGATAATAGTTGGAGCTTTTGCTGGGATGCTTATTGCTTTTTTATTTATAAATCAAAGAGATAAACGTAATCAATATAAAAAAATGCTTCCCCATGTCATAAGCATAAAAAACAGCACCTCTTGAGGGTGCTGTTTTTTATATTTATAAACGAGGAGGAGCATCCCAGTTAGGAAGCTCTTCCATAAAGGCACTTGCTGCCGATTTGATAGAAGAGGCGGGTTTATCATCTGTATGACTGGCAGCTGGACCGCTGAGCAGTCTGTCATATTGTAGCTTTAGGGTCTTGAGTTCTGCCTTTAGGGTTTCATTTTCTTGGGAAAGACTTGTAAGTGAGTCAGAGGATTTTTGAGAGATAAGAAGGCCCTCAAAAAGCAGTTCAAGCTCAAGAGATATTTTAGAATCAGGGTGGATATTTTCAAAATCAATGGCATAAAGCGTGGCCAAACGTATAGAAGTGCCAAGGGAAGCATAGAGTTCAGTGCATTTAAGGGAACAGTTTTTATCTGTAGTAAAAATATATTTACCTATGGCATTTTGTAAAGAACACAAAACAGGAGAACTAAAGGAACGGCCGCCGTTAATCGAAAGCAGGGCATAGAGCTTATTATCCTCTAAATAATTAACCCATAAATAATCATAATACCAAAAGATAACAGGATCTGAAGGAGAAAGTGTGTTACATAGTACATTTGAAAGCTTGTCTTTTACACTATAAAATATAAGCTGGTATTTGCCGTGCAGTTCAGCGATGTAAGTGATGTAAATCTGGTGGTCCTTTAGGCAGACACAGTAGTCATAAATAGGGACTTTAGAAGAAAACAAAGGTATTATCTCTACTTTGGAGTCTTTTATTTTTAAACAATTGAGGATATAACTATCGGTTTGTACGATGTAAAACAAATAAATGGTATCTTCATGAGAAAAGCTTTTTATATTTTGAAAAGTATAATTAGTATCTAAATAAGTTTCAGTGGCATTTTCTACAAGAGATTTTTTGATATAGTGGCCATTTTCATAGCAAAAGTAAGTGATTTGGTGGCGGCTGGGCATACTGATAGCATGTAAACTGCCAGAACGATTGATTGCGGCACTATAGTCTGTACAATTCAAAGACTGAATTTGTATAGGCCTTGATAAACCAGTTTGACTATAGAGCTGACAAAAAACGCCGTATTTAGAATTATTGTCTATTGTAAAGAAAGTATTATTGTAATTTAACAAAAAAGACATAGCAGAACCTCCTGGTTTTTTAAGGCATTGGCATAAAGATATAACAAGAAATGGTTTCTATATAAATATATTTAAAGAAAAATAAATTTATACATAAATGTCACCAAAGGACCTTATTTTCCATATTATAGTATTGGAAACGACAAATTATGATTCAACCTTATTAAGAATCATACAGGAGGTTTTAAATTATGAGTAAAAGTTCTTGCAATAACGATGTAAAGTTTTTTGCGAAACCTAATGCAGGAGTATGTGATATATGTCACCCTGCTGAAAATAAACTATCCCCTTTGGAAACAACGGCATTATGCCCGCCCATTGGTGAACCTAGACTCCTTACATTAATGGCACCAGTTGTATTTGATGAAAGCGGCATCAATCTTTGCCGTGTAGTATGCTTTAATGAATTAAGAGATGCATGCCAAGGAGATACTGACAGAACAACAGATGTGCTATTTGATGGATTATCCAGAAAAGATCTTGCATGTGCATGCAATATTCAGTTACAAGTAGTAGACATAGACTTTAACTTTGTTGATCCTAGCGGCCCCAGATATTCAGAAATCAAACCCGCAAAAGGTAATCCAAATTTAAGCAGAATTACTTTAAAAGATATTGATGTGACATTAGCTGTTACAATACTTGACAGCTGCTGTAAAGTAGTTACTCAAGGTATGATGACTATCAGGTATTTAGGCGATGAATCTGGATGTGGATTTGATCCATGTACTAACCCATCAGCAGTAACACTTGATATTTATACACCATATGGCGTTGCTTATGCACCAGAAAACCCAGCGGGATGCAACAAACTTGTTCCAACTATCAATTATGTAGGTTTTGTTTCGAATCAAGAAGGTAAAAATGGCGGCAGACATGAAAAATCATACTTCAAATTTGATGCAAACAACCAAATACAACAAGGTATTTGTGCGCAGGCTTTAGCAAAAGTTGTAGCAGCCGATGAAGAGTGCTGTGGAATTGGTCTTTCACTTTATATCAAATCCATCTATTTAATACAGTACAAATTCAAAAACGAAGGCTTAACGATACCACCAAAACTAACACCTATTCAAGAAGAAGAAGATAACAGCTGCTTAGAGTTTGTATGTGGAGACTTACTGGAAACCAGCATTCAACCATTAAATGTAGGTACAGATTCAAAAACAGTTCAGGGAGTAGAGGACATCAGGGATTCAGGCTGCAGCTGCAATAAATGTGGATGCGATAAATGTAAATGTGATAAAAACAACAAATGTTGTGGTAGATCATAGTAAAAAATCAAAATAAGCGGAGGGCTCTCACCTCTGCTTATTTTTGATTTACTTACCATAAATTGATTATTTCTGGTATAATCGGTAAATACTTATGAGAGGAGATGATACGATGAGAATACCTAATCATATAGGCATAATTCCGGACGGTAACAGACGCTGGGCCACTGACAAGGGCATGACAAAAGACAAAGGTTACGATTTAGGCATAAATCCAGGGCTTGAGGCCTTCAAACTTTGTAAAGAGGCAGGGGTTAAAGAGGTTACATATTACGGATTTACGACAGATAATACGAAGAGACCTTCAAAGCAAAGAATAGCTTTTACCCAGGCATGTATAGATGCTGTACAGTTACTTGCCAAAGAGGATGCAGAACTATTGGTAGTAGGAAATAGTGAATCAAATATGTTTCCTAAGGAGTTACTTCAGTTTACAAGCAGAAAAAAATTTGGACAAGGAGGCATAAGAGTCAATTTTTTAGTAAACTACGGGTGGGAATGGGATATACAAGATATAAGTAATGCTACACACAATAGACATGCCATCACCCAGCAGATTAAATCCAATGACATTTCACGGATCGATCTTATTATCAGATGGGGAGGCAGGAGAAGATTAAGTGGATTCTTACCTATACAATCTGTTTATTCAGATTTCTACGTGGTAGACGAGTATTGGCCAAGCTTTAAAAAAGAGCATTTTTACGATGCAGTGAATTGGTACAGCCAACAAGATATAACCCTTGGAGGCTAGATTTATGGATTGTTATTTGGCTTTTACTAG
>JAQSYC010000158.1 GCA_029256345.1 Clostridia bacterium
ACCTATGTCTTGTATTATAGGCGGTTTTCATGCCAATTATCATACTGAAACGGGTAAATATGTTCATCATTTAGGTATCGTTGAAGGTGGCAAGATGGCACTTTTGGCAGGAGTGGGTCCTATGGGACTTGGAGCAATAGATTACGCACTTCACTGCAATCGCAGACCAGGAACACTGGTTGTAACAGATATCAATGAGGAAAGAATAGCAAGAGCAAAAACGTTATTTAGTGAAGAACATGCTAAAGAATGCGGTGTAAATCTTATTTATGTAAACACCAAAGATATAGAAGATGTGTCAGCCTATTTAAAGAGTTTAGTGGATGGGGACGGGTATGATGATGTTTTTGTCTATGCACCAGTAGGTAAACTGATTGAAGATGGGGATAATATTTTAGGCAAAGACGGCTGCATGAATTTCTTTGCTGGACCAACAGATACGAAGTTTTCAGCATCAGTTAATTTTTATAATGTGCACTACTCACCTACACATATTATGGGATCAACAGGCGGTAATGATGATGATATGAGAGAATCTCTTGCGATGTCTTCTAAAGGATTAATCAATCCGGCAGTTATGATTACCCATGTAGGAGGACTTGACAGTGCCATTGATGCCATTTTAAATTTACCTAATATACCCGGAGGCAAGAAATTAGTTTATAATGAAGTAGATATGCCTCTTACAGCCCTAGAAGATTTTAGAGAAAAAGGCAAAGAAGATCCTTTCTATATAGGATTAGCTGATATTATTGATAAACACAAGGGATTGTGGTCAGCAGAAGCAGAACGTTATCTTTTAAAAAAATATGAAAAATAAGGGAGTATAGTATGCAAAAAATAACCGTAACACTAACCAATCCACAAGGATTACATGCAAGACCAGCTAGCTTGCTGACAAAGGTGGTTAAAGATTTTAAGTCTGAGCTTTATTTTTATAAAAATGGTGTGGATACAAAAAAATATCAACCTAAAAGTATCCTTTCTGTCATGTCAGTCGGAGCCGCTAAGGGAGATCAGTTAACTTTTGTGGCAGATGGTGGTGATGAGAAAGAAGCTTTAGAGGCCATTAAGACTTTTGTCGAAAGTGGATGTGGAGAATAGGAGGAGGGCTATGGGCGCTTGGCAAGGTACACCTATTTCACCAGGAATAGCTATAGGTAAAGTGATTGTAAAAAAAGCATTAAATGCTCAAATTGAGTTAATAAAAAATAAAGAGCCACAGCATGAAAGAGAGAGATTTCATGCTGCTAGGTCAAAGGCTATAGAAGAAGTTAAAGGTATTTACAATCAAATGCTTCAGACAAAAGGGGAAAAGGAAGCAGAAATCTTTATGGCACATATTACGATGTTAGAGGATATGGAGCTTATTGAAGGTGTAGAGAGAGAAATAGATGACCTTATGTGCAATGCAGAATGGGCATTAGATGCTGTGGCGGGCAGCTTTATTGCTATTTTTGAGGGCATGGAAGATGCGTATATGAAGGAGCGGGCCCTTGATATTAAAGATATCAGCAGCCGTATCCAAAGGCATTTATCAGGACAAGGTGATTTGAATATTTTTAAACTCAAGGAGCCAGCTATCATTGCAGCGGATGATCTTACGCCATCAGATACTGCACAGCTAGACCCGGAGTTAGTCCTGGGCATTATCAACGAAGGGGGCGGAGCAACTTCCCATGCAGCTATTATTGCCCGTATGATGGGGGTACCTTTAGTGGTATATCCTAACATAACCTCTTTGGTCATGAACGGGCAGATGCTGGTATTTGACGGAGATAAAGGCACCATAGAACTTGAACCGAAAGAAGAAGTGCTCAAGGCGTACAGAGAGAAGAGAAAGAATTTATTAGAGAGAAAAATTCAGTTAGAAAAACTGAAGGGAACAAAAACGGTAACTAGGGATAGCTTTCAAGTAGAATTGGCTGGCAACATTGGTATGCCAAAAGATGTTAAAATAGCTTTGGAGCAGGATGCAGAGGCTATTGGCCTTTTTAGAACAGAGTTTTTATATATGAGTCGAGATGATTTTCCGAATGAAGAGGAACAATTTCTAGCCTATAAAGAGGTTTTAGAAAAAATGCAAAATCGTCCTGTAGTCATCAGAACCCTTGATATAGGCGGAGATAAGGAATTAGATTATTTACAGATTCCTAAAGAAATGAATCCTTTTTTAGGTTGCCGGGCTATTCGGTTTTGCCTGAAGAAGACAGAACTATGGAAAGTGCAGCTAAGAGCGTTACTTAGAGCCAGCAGTTATGGGAATCTGCGTATTATGCTGCCTATGATTGCAGCTATGGAAGAGCTTATAGAAGCAAAAGGAATACTGGAAGAAGTCAAAGCTGAATTAAGAAATGAGCATATCCCTTTTAATGAAAGTGTGCAGGTCGGGATGATGATGGAAACACCGGCAGCAGCAGTCATGGCGGATGTATTTGCCAAAGAAGTGGACTTTTTCAGCATTGGAACCAATGATCTTATTCAGTACACAATTGCTGTAGACCGTATGAACACAGAGGTTGCACATCTGTATTCACCGTATCAACCAGCGGTCTTAAGGCTTATCAAAAAAATTGTTGATAGTGCCCATGAGGCCGGCATATGGGCAGGGATGTGCGGAGAAGCAGCAGCAGATAGAAAACTCCTCCCACTGTGGATTGGCATGGGCTTAGATGAGTTAAGCATGTCACCGCCATCTATTCTTCAAACGAGAGAAAGTATTCAAAAATTATCTCACGAAGAGGGCAAAAAGTTAGTGGATGAAATATTGCTTTTAAAGACTGCCCAAGAGATTGAAAATAGATTATAGTATTTTAGAAGGCATGTGAATAGGTTATTCATATGCCTTTTTTATAAAGGTATAAGGGATGACAAGGGGGAATAAAATTGAAAAACTTTAGGAGCATAAAAAGATTCGATCGTTTAGCATTTATTTTGATGGGTTTTAACATTCTACTCAGTTTAGCGTTATATAGTTTGCAGATTAGAGGAAATGAAGGCATATCATCAAAAGTCATACAAGCAGTACCAGTGATAATAGGGATAGTATCAATCGTTTTAAGTGTTATATGGGTCTTGTTTAGAAAGCTTATGGACCAGCATCTAAAAGAAGTTAATACATGGGCCGAAGAGATGCTTAAAAGTAATTTTACCTATACGTCCCATTCGACTGACAAAGCAGAAATCAGTTTAATAAGGGAAGAATTACATAAAGTTTCACAAGGCTTCAAAATAAAAATAGAGCAATTAGAACAGCATTCAACTCAGAGTCAGAGAGTGATAGATCAAGGGAATGAAGCGGATAATCACTCAAAACTGTTTATGGATAAACTTAAAAAAGCTATAGAGGAGGTAAAAAACTCAGAAAGCATGAGGATGAAAATTTCCAGTACGATAGCTGAGAATTCTCAAGAGATTACTTCGGGTATGGAGAATATTGATAATGATTTACAAAATATAGTTGAAGCTTTCGTTGCAGCTTCAATGAAAGCGGAAGAAGGAACAGACGTCATTAATAGTGCTTTTGGACAGATGGAGGTTATAGGGAAAAAGTTTAAAACCTCTACAAAGGCTATCAATCAGTTAGAAGATAAATCAAAAGAGATAGGGCGAATTGTATCCCTTATTACAACGATTGCGCAACAAACTAATTTACTTGCTTTAAATGCAGCAATAGAGGCGGCAAGAGCAGGAGATCAGGGCAGAGGGTTTGCAGTAGTTGCAGGAGAGGTTAAAAAACTTGCAGAGCAGTCTGCAGGTGCCGCCCGCGAAATTGGCACACTCATCCATAAAATCCAAGAGGAAATCAATCAGGCGGTTTTATCCATGGCAGAGGGAAATGAAGCGATAGAAACAGGTGTCACGATGGTAGGCAATGCAGGAGAGTCTTTTAACACCATTTTTAATGATATTGAAGAGGTATCTAATCAAATGATGGATATCTCAGCAGTTATTGAAGAAGTTTTTGTAGCCACACAGTCGGCTGTAGAAACTGCTGAAAAAATTTGTCAAATCTCTTCAAATGTTTCAGAACGGATTATCTCCTTAGCCTCTCATTAATAGAATAGTTATGAACAGGCTGCAGCCAAAAGGGCTGTTTATCTTAAAGACACAGGATAGACAGTTCTTTTTAGTGTGATTTAATTGCAATCTTTAGCTATTAAAATTATACTATATATAAACGCATATAATATTTCTATCGTTAGAGAGACAATAACAGCAAGCCTACGGGTCTGTTTAATTAAAAAAGGAGATTAATCTATGAAAGCTTATGAACGATTACTTAAATATGTGACCATCCACACAACGTCAGATGACAAATCAGAAACGCATCCAACAACTGAAAGACAGTTTGATCTGGCCAATTTATTGGCTGAAGAGATGAGAGCAATAGGGATTGAAGAAGTCAGAGTTACAAAAGAATGTTATGTGTATGGCATGATTTCGGCTACAAGTGGCTGTGAAGATAAAAAAAGCATTGGATTTGTTGCACATATGGATACGTCACCAACAGCGAGCGGCAAAAATGTAAAACCACAAATAATCACAAATTATAATGGGGGAGACGTACTTTTAAAAGGCAGCAATTTGGTATTATCACCAGAGCGTTTTCCACATTTAAAGGCATTAAAAGGCAGAACCCTTATTACAACAGATGGCACAACACTGCTTGGTGCAGATGATAAAGCCTAAAAATATTCCTCATGGAAAGATAGGGATAGCCTTTACGCCAGATGAAGAAGTAGGAAAAGGAGCCAAGCTATTTGATGTCAAAGGATTTGGTGTAGAGTTTGCCTACACTGTTGACGGCGGGGAAGAGGGAGAAATCACCTATGAAAACTTTAATGCAGCCGAGGTATCCATAGAAATACAAGGCGTGTCGGTTCATCCAGGCTCTGCTAAAAACAAGATGGTTAATGCACTGAATGTAGCCTTTGAATTTAACGATATGCTGCCTAAGGGTGAAAGACCAGAACATACCGAGGACTACGAAGGGTTCTATTTTTTGAGGAACATAAATGGAGATTCGGAAAAAGCTGTGATGGCATATAGTCTTAGAGATCATAATAGGGAGCTTTTTGAAGGGAAAAAAGCTACTATAAAGCTTATAGAAAAACTGCTCAATGAAAAGTATGGCAAGGGAACAGTTGAAGTCACTCTAACAGACCGCTATAAAAACATGTTAGAAGCTATCAAACCACATTTTCATCTTGTAGAGAATGCCATTGCAGCTACAAAAAACTTAGAGGTTACACCCCTTATAATACCTATGCGTGGAGGGACAGATGGGGCTACTTTAAGTTATATGGGACTTGCATGTCCTAATATTGGTACCGGTGGCTACGCTTACCACGGAGCTTTTGAACACATTACAGCAGAAGGTATGGATAGATGCACTGGGATTATTATTGAAATTATCAAAGGATATGCGTTAAATCGACATTAAAAATATTTTTTTGTCTATTTTATCTTGACTTTATAAAAAGATAGACATATAATTAGTTTTGTAAAGAAAAATAGACAAAAAATATATATAATGCATACATGTTTTGTGATATATGACCACATACATATATATCATGAAGTCATTAGAAATCTACTGTGAAGGAAGGCCAAAGATGAAAGAATATAAGGAGGGGGCAGTACAATCTGTTGACCGTTCGCTCATGATTCTGGAGGAGCTTGCGAGACACAAAAAAGGTTGTGGTGTGACCGCTTTAGCAAATGCCATGGGTCTTCATAAAAGCACAACCCATAGACTATTAACATCTTTACTCAACAGAGGATATGTCAAACAGGATTTAGAGACCAACAATTATTGCTTAGGTACAAAGTTATTATTTTTAGCAGGTGCACTGCTAGAATCCATGGATCTTAGACATATTGCAAGGCCTTATATCCAGGATTTGGCTAATAAAACCCAAGAGATTGTTCATCTTGCAGTACTGGATGGAGAAGAAGCTGTTTATATTGATAAAGTAGAAAGCATACGTACAAATGCTATTCGGATTTATTCACAAATTGGAAAACGCGTACCTCTACATTGTACGGGCGTTGGAAAAGTGCTTTTGTGTGATATGGACTTTAACAAAGTTAAGGCATTGTTAAAAGAAGAAGATATGACACGGTATACAGTTAATACAATAACGAACTATACAGATTTTGAAGAAGAGTTAAAAAAAATTAAAGAACAAGGATATGGCTTTGATGAAATAGAGCATGAAGAAGGTATTAGATGTGTGGCAGCTCCTATTTATGATAGAAATGGCAAAGTCATTGCTTCTATAAGCATTGCAGGGCCCATCATTTATGTGACTGAAGAAAGAGTGCCAGAACTTGTTAAGCTGATAACACAAACCACTCAAATGATTTCTTATCAATTAGGCCATTTTTAGTACAAGTCAAATAGAATAATTTTTATAAAACAAAACGGGAACAGTGTTCCATAATATGAAACACTAGTAAATAATAATGAAATAGAGATATTTCATTATTATTTACTAGTAAAACGGGAACGGTGTTTCATAATGTGGAACGATAAGATGACGAATAATTCAAGTTCATAGATTGTTTCTCTATAAGTAAAATAAAAGGAGGGTGAGAACAAGATGAAACAACAAGTATTAGAAAACATTTTAAACAAAAAAATCGTAGCTATTCTGAGGGGTTTGGAGTATGAGCAGAACTTTAGGGTAATGGAAACGCTTATCGAGGCAGGTATTACAAACTTTGAAGTCACACTTAATACACCGAAGGCATTGGCAGTTATTGAAGAAGGTCT
>JAQSYC010000159.1 GCA_029256345.1 Clostridia bacterium
GGCTGTACTTGTTGGCACCAATTACTACAAATAAAATCACCACAGCGCCTACAATGAACACCATGAAGTTAGTTATCCTACGGAGGTTGGCTGCAAGCAGAGGTTCTTTTGCCCCGTAAGTAAAGCTGATGAGAGGGCTTGCCCCTTGGCCAAAACCAATAATTACCATGCTGAAGATATAGGCGATATAGCCTACGATGGTAAATGCAGTGACACCGTCCACACCGATATTTCTTAGGATCACATAGTTATAGGCAAACATAGAAATACTCATGGACATTTCACCCACAAATTCTGAACTCCCGTTCAGTAATGTTCTATGTAGTACCTCCTTGGAAAAATGAAATCTCCGAAATTTGTACACCTTTGACTTTCTAATGAAGAAGTAGAGAATGCATAGAAGGGTAACGATAGCTGAAAGTAATGAAGCAACAGCAACTCCTTTTACCCCCCAAGCAAACCAGCGGACAAATAAATAATCTAGTAAAATATTAAGTAGTACATTTAAAATGTTGACTTGCATAAAATACTGGGGGTTACCTTCTCCACGAATAAACATACCAAAGGACGCATTTATCACCATAATGGGGAGCTGCAAGAGCATAATGCCATAATAGTTTTTGAAAAGTCCTGTCACTTGTGTGTCAGCATTTAATATGTAAAGCATCGGATCGAAAAAGAGAAACATCATGATGCTGAGTAAGGCAGTTATACCCAGCGCTGTACACATGCTTTGATTAAAAACACTGTTGCACTTTTCTATATCTTCACCGCCAAGAGCCATACTTGAAATGGCCACGCCTCCTACTGATACCATGAGCCCAACAGCAAGGTATAAATAGACAATGGGCAGTCCCAAATTAACCGCAGCAAGACCTTCTTTTCCTACATAGTTACCGATAAAAAATCCGTCCGCAACTGTAATCAGTGAGGTCAGTACCATTGCAATAATCGATGGAATCGAAAATTGCAAAATTGTTTTAACTTTATTATTTTGGATGTTTTCTAAGTTCATTTTCATTTCCTCCAATATATACATTATTTATATCCTATAGCGTAAAGGAATGAAAAGAAAATAACTTCTGTTTTTGTGCTTTATTTAACGGGAATACAAAGATCAATTTCCATGAACATGGCATCACAATCAATTTTTCTATAAATCTCAAAACCATAACGATCGTCAATTTCAAAGTTGCTCTGGGGCAGCCATACATTGAAGATGCTTTGGTAAGAACAGTATATTTGTTTTACCAAACCTTTGAAATGATAAATAGCAAATTTTCCACCTTTTAGGACGTAGGTGTTTTCAAGCGTGCAGTCTTTAGGGGCAGTCATGCAGATATCGTATAGACATTCATCTATATTGGTAATGGACGGATCATCATAGGTACGCTCAAGAAATAGTGTTTTTTGAGTAATATGTAGTTTGTATTTCTCTTGAAACTGTCCCCAATGAACTGATAAATCTTTATAATTTCCTTTGTACCGTTCAAAGATAACAGGGAAATCTTTAAGAATTTCTATGGAGATTTTTTCGTTGCACCCATTAAAGGATTCTAACCCTATAGAAGCATCAGTAAAAATGGGGTTTATTAAAGATTTTTGTGTAATGCTCCTACGAAATTGAATGGGAGAGAGATGGTGGTGGTGTTTAAAAGCAGAGCTGTAGTTGGATGAGCTGTAACCATAGTCCCAGCTGATATCCGTGATACTTCTGCTTTTTTCAACTTTTAAACGAAAGGCACTTTGTTCCAGTTTTATGCGTTTAATAAATTCATAGATACTCTCGCCTGTTTCTATTTTAAACAGTCTGGAAAAGTAATATCTCGAAAAATTGCAATGAGAGGCAATATCATCAACTGATATATCCTCGTTGATGTGATTTAGGATATAATCTATAGCGCGATTTATATATTCATTCGTTATCATTTGTCCTCCCTTCATTTTTGTAAAAAATATATTAATGGGTAGATTTTAACATAGTCAAAAACTTCCTTCAACTGTTTAATTTCCATTACAACTTCCAGCCAACAATTGATTGAAAACTTATAAAATAAAAGATAAAATAAAGATAGAAGCCGAAGTTGTCATAAAGAGAGGTGAACTATAGAAGATTTATAGAAGTCAAAAGACAAGGTAGTGCAATGAAAACCAATAAGAAAGAATTGTCTTTATTAAGGCGATACAGTATAGTGAAGAGGTTAATATGATTAGAAAATTTGAAACTAAAGATCTATTACAAGTTATGGAAATATGGCTTGATACGAACACACAGGCCCATGACTTTATATCAGAGGACTACTGGAAAAATAATTTTGATTTTGTTAAGAGTATGCTTCCAGATGCAGATATATATGTTTATGAAACGTAGGATAAAATTAAGGCCTTTATGAGGATCAGTGCTGGATATATAGCAGGAATATTTGTATCAAGTGACATGCAATCAAAAGGCATGAGGAAACAATTACTTGAGAAAGTAAAGGCACTTTATTCTGAACTTAGTTTGGCGGTGTATCAAAAGAATATAAAAGCCGTCAAGTTTTATCAAAGAGAGGAATTTGTAATTAAACAAGAACAAATTGATGAAAACACGGGTGAAATAGAATATCTTATGGTATGGCATAACAAGCTTAGTGAAAAAAATGTAATACTATAAAAAAATAATATTAATTCCGATTTTTACAATACTTAGACTACAAATGTCTATATACTTTTATTATTCATAGCGCTGTTTTTGTTTATAAAAAAGTGCACATTTTTATAGACAAAAACGAGTTTATAAAGAAGAGTCATGATCAAATTACAAATAGTAAGTAATTGCGAAACTCTCATCAAAAAGTGAGAGACAAGTATCAAAATCTTGAAATCCCAAAAAAGTATTGTTAGTAGTATCTTTAATAAACAATAGTTCTAAAAAGGATATAGCAAACAAAGGTAAAGTTTTTTACCTTTTAATGAGCTATGGAGTTAAGCAATAAGTGGTTTTAAACTTCTTATGTATTGATGCTGGTGAGTTTTATCAGCTAATAAAACAGTAATAAGTTGAGTGATACCGGATAAAAGCAAATCGGTATGAAGTGTTTGGGCATTTTGAGTTTTACGTCCAGCTACACAAAAACTTGTTTTGAAGTGATTGATACCTTGTTCAACAACAGAACGTATTTTATAGGTTTCATGCCATTCATTAGTACCACGTAAAACACCAGGATAAGCACGTAAATCCTTTTCAGGATAAACGTAGAACATTCTTCCAGAAGAGGAAGAGGTACAAGGGGTTTCACAGGAAGATTGACGTTTATATTTACCTGTAGATGCTTTAACCCATTTCACTTTAGGGCAAATAAACTTATGGCGAATAAGACCATTTTTTCTTTTAGCAATCCCTTCATATTTCATTGGAAGAGCAGGTTCAATAGGACAGCAAGGAATGCCATCTTCATTAATAGGACACTGTTCATTTTGAAGTTTAGAGCGACTATTAAGAGGAATGTAGGCTTTCTCAAATTTCAGGTTCTGAAGTAAAGATTTATAGATGGTAGCACTATCAAAAGCTGCATCACCTATAAAAGTATGGGGATTGATAAGAGGATGCTTTGCAACAAAGTCTGTAAGAATAGGAATAAGAGCTTTGGCATCATGGAGAGATTTATCTTGATCAGGAGAATCAGACTTCTTATCAACAATAATCTCAGGATGGGCTGCAAGAAAATCTTTATTGTAAAAGGAAATATCTCTAACAATTCCTAAACCATTGGTAATCAGACCAAATTTATAGACATAACAAAAGTGCCCGTTAATGTAGAGCTGTTTAATTTCTTTGTTACAGGAAGAATGAGAAGGCATAGAACCGTAAGCAGCTTTATAAGGATCAAAAGAATCATCAAGACCGGCAGCTTTTTTAAAGGCTTTGAGTTGTTTAACAATCTTGTTAGCATATTTAGGATTATTTTCAGTTACAAAAGCTTCAATACCAGAAGTATCAAAAATAGTCATTGAAGCTTTATGAGTATCAATACGTTGGCATATGGGTTCGGTAAGGTCAACAAGATTATGGAACATAGATTGTAAGTCCAATAAGAAATCTTGCTTAAAACGAGTAAACTTAGAAGGATCAGGAACCTTGGTAAAATCACAAAAGTCTCTTAAGTCCTTAGAATATTTAAGGAAAAGAATCAAAAGAGAATCTGTAGAAATGGAAAAGATACGTTGAAGAATAAGTGCCCAAAGCATTGCGTTGAGAGGGTATTTGCGTGGTCTACCAGTAGACGCGTAAAAGTGATTAACAAAAGAAGATGGAATAAGTTCATCAAGATGAATGGTAGTTTCTAATAAGGAAAGAAAATGAGGTTTATCATTTTGAAAATAAGATTTGCAATCAGAATAAATTTCTGCCAACGAAAGTTGTTTTTGTGGTATCATAAAGACATAACTCCTTTTTGGATTTTGGTGGATTGGTTTCTGAACAATTCAAGTCTACCATAAATCTGAGAGGAGTTATTCTATTTTACAAGAAAAAATATTTCGTATTTATACGGGTTGTGGCGTTTCGCAAACGCCTAACAACTATCATTATAGGAGGTGGCATTTATGAACAAGTCTCAACGAAAAGTAGGTTATCTATTTTTAGCACCCAATCTCATTGGATACGTTATATTTACTCTCATTCCAGTTATTTGGGCAT
>JAQSYC010000160.1 GCA_029256345.1 Clostridia bacterium
AGCTTTTCTCTGTTTATGACAGCTTCTGTAATGTCTTCTGTTATTTCAGCAATATAGCGTATGACCTCGCCTTCACAAATAGGAACAATCATGACTTTCCAATACGTTATGCCCCTTTTAAAGGCTTCATATTTATATTCTTTTATATGACACGGTTCTTTTGTCTCTAAAACATTTTGCCAAAGCCTTTGTGCCGTGCTTCCTGTCCAGCCCGTTACAATCTCCTTTAAAGGTTTTCCTATAGCACTTTCACATCTATTAAAAGGTTGCTCCAAAAAATTTAAATAGGTATGGTTCGCTTTTAATAAAATAACTTGTGGACTTGCTGTAAAGATAGCAACTCCTGATCCTTCCTGCTCATAAACCTTTTGAAGAAAAGGAAATTTTTCTTCTATCTGTGCTTTTTCTTTTTTTTGAAAAACGATTGTTTTTATACCATTTTGAGACTCTTTAAAGATTACTTCCACTGCAATAGCTTCTAACAAATTATTAAACAAAAAGCCCTCTGCTCGGTTTGCTTCATTTTCCAAGGAACCTATATCACATGTTAATCTCAGTAAGTTGCTGCATACCTTCGTAAGACTATGACTTATAAGAACATCTTTGGAATATCCTACAAGCATCACAAAATTATCACTTATCTCTACGATTTTCTCGTCTCTAACCTGTATATAGGCAAGATTTTTTGATTGACTTATGTTAGATATACCCATCGTATCCCCCCTCTAAAGTGTTAGAGATCTTATCAATAGGTTATCTTTATGTATCTATAAACATTTATTCTAATAGGCATAATGCCATCTATTTATAGTCTTTTTTTATAAATCATTTTTACAGAGTAATAAATTGTCATATTGCCATCACTAATCATGAGGTTGCTAATCATTTAAAATGTATGGTGTGCCTCTCCTTTCATTTTTCTTTATTTCCTATCTATTTACTGGGATTATTCGTTTCAATTGTACTTGTGTAGTATGTCTCTATTTAATCTGTAAGTATAATGATATTATAAATGTAAAAGTCTATACCTTTAGATAATTTATTAAGGATAATTATTATATCTACAATATAAACTATTAAGAATTCTCTACATAATATAAATTCCATAAGCACTCAGATTTTCCTTTAATTATAGAGAAACAACCTATAAACCTAAGTTATTCATCAATTCAAAGTTACTTCTCTCAATAATTTCACAGCATAAAGCCTTCAGAATAAATTAACTTTAAGTGTGAAATCTATATTATCTAAAAATTTAAGGTGTAAAATCAAAAAGTTTCAAAATGACATGCATCACTTTGAAACCTTTTAGATTTATTACACGCTATTTCAGTATTTAAATTGATCAATACTCTTATCCATCTCAGCTGCCAAATAAGAGAGTGTTTGACTAAGATCTGAAATTTGCTCCATATAAGCTGTCTGTTCCTCAATGGATGCGGTGACTTCTTCAGTTCCAGATGCATTTTCCTCTGAAACAGCTGATAGATTTTTTATAATATGTATCACTTCTTCTTTCTTAATTTTCATTTTTTGAGCTGAGCTGCTTAATATACGGATACTTTCTCTGGTTTTTCCAATAGCAGCTGCAATACCCTCAAATTTTGTTTTTGTCATTTCTACACTTTCAGTTTGTGATAAAACGATTTGTGAAACCTCCTGCATTTTATCTACAGAACCAGAGGCCTTCTCGTTTAACTCTCCAATGCTTATGGTAATTTCTTTTGAAAAGCGGTCAGCATCTTCAGATAGTTTTCTGATCTCGTCCGCTACAATAGAAAAACCTTTTCCAGCATCACCGGCCCTGGCCGCCTCGATAGCTGCATTAAGTGCTAAAAGATTGGTCTGCTTGGCAATACTTCCTATCATGTGACTTATCTTCTCAATTTTATTGGCACTTTCATTGGTGGTGATAATGACATGATAAATTTCAGAGGTTATTTGATTATTGGCCTTAGTTTTTTCAACCAAGTCTTCTAATATGCTAAAACCCTCTTCTTTGATTTGATCCACTTTGTCTGCTGATTCATTTAAATCCCGCATATAGCTTTGTTCTTGCTCTATAAGTTGTCCCATTTCATCTATCTTTCCCACTCCAAACTGTGTATCTTGAGCTTGTGCATGGCTGCCATCAGCTATTTGCTCTACTGTTTCAGCTACTTCTCTGACCGCCTTAGAGGATTGCTCTATCATCCCATTCAAATCCTGTGATGAGGCAAATACTTTATTGGAAATGATAGCATTTTCCTCGAGAAGCTTTTTGAGATTATCACCAATCATCTGAAAGGCTTTAGCTAAGGCGCCGATCTCGTCACTTCTTCTCTTATATTTTTCCTCCAATACACTGGTGAAATCTCCTGCTGCCATCTGATGGCACTCTTTTGTAAGATAGGAAATCGGTTGATCAATGCTCCTTGCAATAAAATAAACAATCATTAGACTTATCATCAGAGAAAAGAGTGCCATCATAATAAATTTAATTTTTAAAGCATCCAAGCCTGATAATACCTCGTCTTTATTGATTTCCACTGCAATGGTCCAACCAAAATTTCCTATAGGTGCAAATCCCATGAACTTACTTTGTCCTTCAAATCTATATTCCCCAAAACCAATATTGCCTTGAGTCATTTCACTTTGTAAATTCGAAAAATTTTCAAACCCTAAGAGATTCTCTCCGCCTTCTTTCGAAACGGTTGCACCGCTGTTCGCATCTACGGCTGTTGCACCGCTACTCGCATCAACTGATTGTTGACTTTCCTGCAAGGCTTCTGATAACATCTCCTGTTTAGAATGTGCAATAGTATGACCCATTCCATTAACTATAAAGGCAGCCCCTGACTTTCCATATGTAATTTGGCTAGCTAACTCACTTAACTCATAGCCATCCCTTAAGGCCATTAACACACCTGTTGGCTTCTCATTGTCCCTTTGTATCGGCACAGCATAGACCATAACAATTTCATTTTCTTCCCCATATCTCATAGGATTAGAAACTACTTTTTCACCAGCTATTGCCCTTTTAAAATACTCCGCTTCTTTTAGATCCGCCTGGCTCCCATCATCATAAATAGCTGATCCATCCTCCGCGATAAGTGCCATGCGCTTATGTCCAGCTCTTTGTAATTCTGTTTTCAAAATAGCTTTAGCATCCAATAGATTCTGTTCCGAACTATTAAAGCGATTAACTTTATCATAGAATGCCACTGCTTCCAGCCCATTGAAATGCTTTAAAATACCAGCTTCAATCGTTTTGCTGCCTTCTAATGCAAATGTTGGCATTGTCTGCTCTGTATTACTAATGAGTGCTTCTGAAGAAGTACCATAGGCTACAAATCCTAATCCTAAACAAATCATGACTAATAAACTTCCTAAAAGCAAAAGCATTCTCATCTTAATCGTTTTCATATAAACCTCCACTCGGACTATAAGCAGTCTTTATTGATTAAAGACTGCTTTAACTTTGTTAGACAACTCTAACTTTTAAGCATTATATCATAGGCACTGTTTACAAATCAACTATATTCCTATAAAAATTTTAGGTTTCCCTGCATGAAAGGCAAAACCTATTTTAAAAATTTTATACAATATCACTGCCTTATCTACTGGTAGTTTGCATATCATTTTATCAATCATTATCTTTAGCTCCTCTTGATTTTATTTGTAGAAATAAAAAAACCAACAATTAGTCATACTAATTGCTGGCCGGTTGCACCATAAGCTCCAATTCTCCAGGTGCCCATATACAGAGAATGTTTCATTGCTTCCAACTTACTTTAATCTTTAATGATATATAAATATTTTATTCTTCTTGTTTTTATAACAAAAAACATCACAATATACAAAAATAATATATTTTTCTTAATAAAGGAAATTATATCACACTATTTAGCAGTTAATCAAGTATCTAGCGTCACAAAAAAACCAAATATAAGATAAGCTGTATTATAGCTCTCTCATATTTGGTCTTAATAGATTATCTCTTTCTTATTAGATTTAAATAACTAACGATGGGGCTGTATAGACTCTAGCTGCTAGTTCACTATCTAACAAATAAAGGCCCTTACCATCCTTCCCAAATAGTTCATATTTTTTGATAAGGTCATCAGCACTTTGCTCTTCTTCACCTTGCTCTTTAATGAACCAATCTAGAAATTGCGTTGTCCTAAAATCCTTTTGACCTAAGGCTGCTGCATAGATAGTATTGATAGAATTGGTTACAGTAATCTCATGGTCTAATGTAGCCACTAACGGCGTATTAAAATCTTCAAACTTCATTTTTAACGCTTTAATGTCATCTAGTTCTACTTCTTCACCATTATTTTGAAGATATTTTACAAATAGCATTGCATGATCTCTCTCTTCTTGTGCCTGTACATTAAACCAATTACCAAATCCATTTAGATTCTTTGAAATATAAAAATTGGCTATATCAAGATAAAAATAGGCTGATAAAAATTCTTTATTAATCTGCTCATTAACTAATTTTACAATTTCTTTATTTAACATGTCTATCATTCCCTTCTACCTTCAGAATTTAAATAGAAAATCTCATTTATTGATTATATTTTATCATTATTCATTATAAAGAACAATCAAAACTTTATTGACACTCTTGAAGAGATAAGCTATGATTTGCTTGTATAAGACATGAAAGTGGTGATTTTTTTAACTCTGGCTAAAAATTTAGTTGATGAGACGGTTAAAGAATCTGGCTGTATTCATTACGGATTATATCAAGATGAAAAGGATTGTACCATACTGACTATGCTAGAAGAATGGGCGGATAAAGCCTCTCTTGAAAAGCATATGGCTTCTGCTCACTTTGAAGAAATAGTACCTCAATTAAGTCAGTTAATGTCAAAGTCCCCAGAACTTAATATTTATAAACCAGCTCTATAAAAAGGCAGTAAGGCAAATTCAAAATTTGCTTTACTGCCTTTTTGTGATCTATCTATTTTGGAGAGCTTAAACAGCTTCTATAAAACAGATATGCTTCATTACTTATTTATGATAACGTACTAAACGCATATAGAGATTGCCATCTCTTTTTTCAACAATAGCCTCGTCTATCATAACACCAACTAAACAAAGCTCCTCGTCATAATCCGTTTCCCCTGTAAGCTGCCAGTAGTACTCTTCTATTTCCCATTGTCTCTGAATATTAAGCGTCCCTCTTAACTGCTCAATATACGCCTCTTCAAAATGGGTTCTATAATCTATAATTTCAATAATTGTCTGATCAGGCTCTTTTTTTATTTTGAAGTCTACTTCATTTGTATCTTCTTTTAAAAATAGCGTAGTTAACTCATCTACAATCCTTGAAATCTTTTTCGTCTCATGTCTCATTTTAAACTTCTCCTTTTTTAAACGCATCCATGATAGGAACCAAAAAACCTGCGACTAATCCTCCAGCAAATCCATTGTTATACAGATTAATCCCTCCATGTATAGTGCCTATATTAGTGACTAACGCCAAATGAAGTATACCCGCTATTATCCCAACTCCCATACCGTAAGTTCCTGCTATTGGAGCAATTGTTGTTGAAAATAATACAGAGATGATAATACCCGTACTTGACAAATCATAGCCTACAAAAAAAGCTGCTACTATAACCCCTAGCATAATAGGCAGACAATTCTTAGGATGTTTGCCAAATGCGGCAAAGCCCACTATCGTAAAAATCCCTGCAATAACAGGACCATTGACTATTCCGCCTACTACCAACACATATAATAAAGATAAAAGACCCATTGTCCCCATATTAAAAAAAGTTATGCCGTATCCTAATTGCTGAGTAAAATCCGTAATACTCCTTCCTCTGTAGGGAAGTATCCTTTTATATTCTTTAACAACTTTCGTATTAATCAATAACCCGATACTTATCAAATAAAGAAATAAAATAATAAGCAAAATAATGATACCTTTATTTTGTTGTAAATATAAAATATCCACAGGATTAATCTCTATTTTGAAGCTCCTTAAAACACTAGTTACTACTGTTCCTATAATACCTGCTGTAAACCCAATATTATAAAGATTAAAGCCGTCATGAAATCTTAACATATGCGACGAAAGCGGTACAATGATAAACCCAATAAGAATACCTACCACTATCCCCAGCATTAGGCCATACGGTCTTGTAAAAATATGAGCAAAACTTATTTCACTGATTATCGGGGCCATGGAGGTACTGAACATAATGACCAGTATAACATCCTTCATCTGAATCCTTTGATAGCGGCAATAAAAGTATCCTCCTACATATATAGGAAGAATATTGAAAACATTTTTTCCAAAAAATGAAAAACCCAACACTGTCATAAAGGCTGCTATTAAAAGACCATTAATTCTCATTTTATAACGTTTAAGTAAAAATAAGTTGAAAAACCCAATTAGAGCTGAGTTAACAAAGGCCGCTCCAACCCCACCAACTTCCAAGAAATCAGTTACTAAAACAGTTGGCGCAGATGAAATATTCCACAGGCCTCTCATAAGTGTTGTTTCAGGATTACTTTGAAAAAGAATACTTCCTAACCCAAATGCTAAAAAAGCAATTGGGAATACGACTAAAATCATTAATACTTGTTCCTTTTTTAGGTCTCTCTCTTGTATAGGTTCTAATACTGTCATCCTTCACCTCTTTTAATATAATATCACATGCTCTACCTCTTTTATATACAAAAAAACATCACATTGTCAATAAAGTTTAGTTTTTAACAAACTAATAGCAAGTACTGCTCCTGTAATACCCTTGCTCTACCACTATGGGTAGTGCTAAATTTAAGATATTTGTTCTGATTAACATAATTCTTCTCTTTTTTATTAAAATCGCGTTAAAATAATGTTATGATTTTATTTCCTTAACAATTATAGCATACTTTTACTTTTCTGCCCAAAAGGCTTTTTATAAGTTTAAAAAATTATTTTCAAAAAACTATAGAACATACGTTCTGGTTATGCTATAATGCAATTACTACTAGCAAAACCATTCCACTTGTTACATAGCCCTGCTGCACCCTACACTAAGACTAGACAGGGGCTTATTACATATAACAGTTATTTAAAAATAAGGAGGATGCACCAATGAGCGTGACAGGCAATATCAATGAAGTCTTAAAACAAATTCAATTACTCATCAAAATCTATGGAAATGCTACCCTGCGGGATATAGAAAAATCTATAGCCACTGTACGAAAATGAGCCCCTTTAGCAACATTTTCACCCAAATAAGCCAAGAAACTAAGATCGGCAACACTTATCTTAGTTTCTTGGCTTATTTTTAACTATTGTTGATTTCTTCTAAAAAAATTGATATGATTAAGTTAGTATATTCTAACTATAAGAATACATTAAACTTTAAAGTGTGAATTCTATACTTTTATTTTAAAAACTTAATAGGAGCTACCCATGACTGAAAAACTTACATTTACCATGGAGAACTATCTTGAGGCTGTTTATGAACTTTCACTTGACCATAAAGGAGCCAGAGTAACTGATATTGCTGATAAACTTAAGGTGACTAAAGCAAGTACAAATAGCGCCATGTGTGTATTGGCTGAAAAAGGCCTAATCACTAATGAAAAATATCAAGAAATTTTTCTTACGCCAAAAGGCTTGGCGCTTGCAAAGTTCATGGCTGACAAACATCATATTATCAAAGAATTTTTTATACAAGTTCTAAAAGTTGAGCCGTTTATTGCCGATAGCGATGCCTGTTCTATTGAACATGTCATAAGTCCCGATGCCATTCATGCTATGCAGTATTTTATGCAACATCTATCTTCAGATAATTGTTCAGATCCTCAATAAAAGAGAGGTATTTTATATTAATCCGTATAACCCAACACTGTTTTTTCTGCTTGTTTTTGTAACATGGCTATAACAATTTTTTGTCTTTCTGTTGCCCTGCTATAGTGTTTACTCAGAGAATACCTGGTCGGAGACTGCGGTACGCCAGCTAACAAAGTAGCCTCATGATAGGTTAACGCCTTAGGTGTCTTATTGAAATAATTTTGACTAGCCATCTGAATGCCGCTATTCCCGTCTCCATAATAGATTACATTAACATAAAGCTCTAATATTTCATCTTTAGAGTAGTAATTTTCAAGCGTATTGGCAATAAACATCTCCTGTATCTTGCGCATCATGGTTTTTTCTTGGGTAAGATATAAATTTTTAGCTAATTGCTGTGTAATGGTACTGCCACCCTGCACAATCTTCCCTTTTAAAATATTGTTAAGCATAGCTCTCACGATAGCTATGCCATCCATACCACCATGCTGATAAAATCTACGATCTTCCACTGCTACGATGGCCTTTAAAAAGGTATCGTTGATCTGTTGGAACGGCGTATAGTTTGCAGACTTTCTTATGCCCATAATCTTTGTCTCTATGGGATTTGCTTCCATAAGTTGCTGATAGCGGTAATACCCTATACCCGTTATACCAAATATAATAAGCAGGCCTATCATTCCTAAAGCTTTTGTCATTCCTATGAAGTATCTTTTCATGCTATGCCTCCTTATATTACTCAAGCTATTGATTGTTTTGCTATTATTTATTATAACATATAATTCTTACACTAAAAATGTTATTTATTCTTAATATTTAAGATATCCTTGTATAAAAAACCAAGTAAGCTTCTATAGATAATCGCTACTATCATTAACTCCTTTCATCTGCTTAAAAAAATTTAAAGCTCTCCTAACGCCTCCTTAAAATTCCCTTTATCCTTTCCAATTAGTACTTGTGAATGGGTGATATTAGGGGGAATTGAATAAAATATATAAATATATCTCCGGTTATTTTTATGTATTATATATCTAATGCAGTCCTCAAAGTCTCTCTATGAAAAATTGCATCACTCAAAAACGTTATAAAACTTTTACTATTGTCTATTATCTTGTATAATAGGGATATCAATACATAAGAGAGAAGGTGGGATACATATGGAAAATTTAAAAACAGCTCAATATCTTCTCACAACAGCTGCTGGCAAACGATTGATTGCTAAAGCTGTGTGTGAACTTACAGAACTTAAAGAAGC
>JAQSYC010000161.1 GCA_029256345.1 Clostridia bacterium
AGACTTTCTATTTTTAGAATGCTGCGTCATACCGTATCGCATCCCAGTGCCGAAACAATCTACAATGCTTTACACGATGAATATCCTACAATGAGTTTAGCTACTGTTTACAAAACCCTTGATGCTTTAGTAAGTCATGGACTTGCTCAGCAGCTCAATATCGGCGAGGACAGTTACAGATATGATGCTGAGACTACACCTCATCCTCATATCAAATGTACAAAGTGTAATAAGGTGGTAGATATGCACAATGTAAAAGGGATTCACGAGCTTAGACAGGAAGTGACCGATCTTACACACTTTGACTTGTCTCACGAACAGCTTTATTTTTATGGTGTATGTCCAGACTGTCAAACACAACACTAGATTGAATTAAAAACAGACTGCCAAATGGCAGTCTGTTTTTAATTCAATCTTTGATAAAATTTATACCCATTTGTGTATAAATTTCTCTATTCGGCTTAAAGCTTCTTTGAGCTCCTCAATTGAATAGGCATAAGAACATCTTATAAAACCTTCTCCAAACTCTCCAAATGCTGTACCCGGAACTGCCGCCACTTTTTGATCCTTAAGCAGTGCCTCACAAAATCCTTCACTGGTCAGTCCAGTTCTTTGAATAGAGGGAAATACATAAAAAGCACCCTCCGGTTCAAAACAAGACAATCCCATGGCTCTGAATCTATCCACCATCAGTCTTCTTCTCTTGTCATAAGCACTACGCATCATTTGAACATCGTCGTCACCATTCTTCATAGCCTCGATAGCTGCATACTGACTGGTCGTAGGAGCACACATGATTGCAAATTGGTGTACCTTCGTCATAGCTGCTATAATAGACTGTGGCCCCAGCGCATACCCTAAACGCCATCCAGTCATAGCGTAAGCTTTAGAAAAACCACTTAAAACGATAGTTCTGTCATACATCCCCTCGATATTAGCAATAGACACGTGTTCTTTACCATATGTAAGTTCTGCATAAATTTCATCAGATATGACAATGATGTCTTTACTTCTAAGCACCTCTGCTATTTTTTCCAAATCTTCCTTTTCCATAATCGCACCTGTAGGATTATTCGGATAAGGTAATATAAGAATCTTTGTCCGGGGCGTTATGTATCTCTCCAGTTCTTCGGGCATTAATTTAAAATTATTTTCTTCCTGAGTTGGAATAACAACTGGTGTACCTCCTGCAAAAATGGTACAGGGTTTGTAAGACACAAAACAAGGCTCTGGAATAAGTACTTCGTCTCCTGGTTCTAATAGCACCCTAAGAGCCAAATCTATCCCTTCACTCCCCCCCACTGTTACGAGCGTTTCTTTAATGGGTGAATA
This sequence comes from Clostridia bacterium, assembly GCA_029256345.1. GTDB lineage: Bacteria > Bacillota > Clostridia > Lachnospirales > Cellulosilyticaceae > FMMP01. The sequence goes on from JAQSYC010000161.1 coordinate 1,333, forward strand.
CTCAAGATTAAATCTTCGCTTCATATAAATACATATTTGTTGTCTCAGTTCTAAAAGTCCGGCATTGGCTGAATAGATGGTTTTCCCCTTTTCTAAGGAGTAAATACCCTCCTCCCTTATATGCCAAGGTGTATCAAAGTCTGGCTCTCCTACTCCCAAAGAAATAACATCTTCTATTTCGTTGGCAATATCAAAGAACTTTCTTATGCCCGATGGGGGAACATCCTTTACCTTTTGAGAAATCATTTGCTCTATATTCATGGTGATACAATCATCCTTTCGTCTTTCTTATTCTCTTCGAACACAACCCCATAATCTTTGTATTTTTTAAGTACAAAATGAGTGGCTGTACTAAGTACCGACTCTAGTGGTGCAAGCTTTTGTCCAACGAAAAGTGCTACTTCTTTCATAGTTCTTCCTTCTATAATGACTGTAAAATCAAAGCCTCCTGACATCAGATAAACTGCTTTAACTTCATTAAACTTATAAATACGCTCTGCCACTCTGTCAAATCCTTCTCCTCTTTGTGGCGTAACCTTTACCTCAATTAATGCCGTTACAATATCTTTTTTATCTGTTTTATCCCAGTTAATAAGAGTACTGTACCCACATATTACCTGGTCTTTTTCCATCTCTATAATGGCGTTTTGTACGGCTTCTATATCTAATCCTAACATTGTGGCTATGTCACTGGCTGTATATTTACTATTTTCCTGTAATAATTCTAAAATTTCATTTTTCATGAGAACATCTCCTTTTTAATCATATAAGTATTATTATAATGAATTCTATCACTATATGCCAGTATAATTCTATAATTTATTATAGTTCTCCCAATATGTCGACTTTTATGACGACGCCTTTTTTATGTAGAGCAGCCTTTAGGCTACATGCTTTTAGGTAAGGGGCGGCCCTGATGGCCTCTCCCTTACCTTATAACTATCAAGATTTACTTTTAGGATTGGACAGCAACGCTGCCATATATCCAAAAACAATAGCTGCTGTAATGCCGGCCGATGTTGCTTTAATACCTCCTGAAAAAGCACCCATAAACCCTTCTTTGCCTACTTCTTCTATTGCTCCTTTAACAAGGGCATATCCAAAACCTGAAATGGGTACTGTCGCCCCTGCTCCTGCAAAGTTAACCAGCGGTTCATAAAGCCCCAATGCCGTAAGTACCGCTCCTGCCAACAGGAAGAGCACCATAATCCTGCCACCTGTTAATTTGGTTCTGTCCAGCAAGATTTGCCCAATACTGCAAATAATGCCTCCTACTACAAATGTTTTTAAAAGTTCCATAAATAAATCCATACGTCAGCCTCCTAGCTAGTCCATTACAATGCTTACTGCGTGGGCAACCCCTGGAATGGTATTCCCTTGCTGGGTACTTCCCGGACTCATTAGTGCTCCTGTAGGTATCAAAAGAATCTTTTTAAGATTTCTCTTTAGCAGCTGCTTGTAGAGATAACCCGCAAAGACAGACCCACTACAGCCACATCCACTTCCTCCGCAGTGTGTGTCTTGGCTTTCATCATCATAAATCAGTTTTCCGCAGTCATTCATAACCTTTGACAGATCTACACCTAACTTATTGGCAATATCTACAGCAATATCTGAACCACAATTGCCTAAATCTCCTGTTATAATTGCGTCAAAATCACTTGGCTTTTGGTTCGTATCTTCTAAATGAGCAAGAATCGTATCCACTGCCGCCGGCGCCATAGCGGCTCCCATATTAAAGGAGTCTTTAATACCTAAGTCTACTATCTTACCCGGTGTAACCGCCTCAATTTTAGGACCCTTACCGCATCTTGAAATAAGTACAAAACCACTGGCAGTGGCCGTCCACTGTTGTGTAAGAGTTCTTTGCCCTGCATATTCTAATGGAAATCTAAACTGCTTTTCAGCAGCACAGTTATGACTGCTAGTTCCCGCCATGACCAAATCTGCCATGCCCCCTGCAACCATAATACTCGCCAGGCACATGGACTCTCCCATTGTGGAACAAGCGCCATACAAACCAAAAAATGGAATATTAAAATCTTTTAAGCCAAAGGTGCTGGCAATTACTTGGTTTTGCAGATCTCCCGCAAATAAATACTGTATATCCTCTGGCCTTTTATCTGCCTTATTAAGCAGTCCCTGTACAGTTTGTTTAATGAGTATGCTCTCTGCCTTTTCCCATGTCTCTTGCCCCAGCAGCTCATCCTGCAGTTGATTATCAAAATAATCTCCTAAAGGGCCCGCTGACTCTTTGGGACCTGCACTGGAATAAGCACAAGTAATAACCGGAGGGTTTTTAAATACAATTGTTTGTTTTCCTGTATGTCCCATCATAACCTCCTACACAAAATAAAAAATAATACCTGCCACGACACTTGCTATGGCCCCAAAAACAATAACAGGCCCTGCAATCGTAAATAATTTAGCTCCCATACCATATACATAACCCTCTTTTTTGAATTCCATAGCTGAACTTACCATGGCATTAGCAAATCCCGTTATGGGTATAGCCGCGCCCGCCCCTCCAAACTTTCCGATATTATCGTAAATATTAAACCCTGTGAAAATAGCACTTAGTAAAATGAGGGTCACTGTACTGACCATCTGTGCATCATCCTTCGCCATGCCATAATACTTATAAATCTCTGTAAATCCCTGTCCAATAGTACAAATAGCACCCCCTACCAAAAAAGCTTTTGCAGAGTTTATCATCACTTTGTTTTTAGGGGAATGCTCTTTTACAATCTGCGGATATTCATTTTTAAGCTGTTTTATATTTGCCATAACTTTTATCACTCCTTTTTATTTTAATTCAGTAAAAACTGGGTATAACCAATAATAAAGCGACCCTACCAACTTGCCTAATGCTAAAGCAAATACAATAAGACTGACTCCTTTTTTGATTTTCACCCGCCGATCAGTAATAGGGAACACATCCAGCACCTCTGCTAAAGCAATAATCAGTACACCTACAAATATACCAAACGATAATGAAAATACTGCAATACCCATGTTAGAAACGGGAATATAGATGTCCCACACCGTCAAAATACTTCCAAACAAGATACCTAACATCACTGCACTGCCATATAAAATGCTGTATTTAGAAGTTTGTGTCCTATGGGCCATCAACGGTATCACACCAATGATTGTAATAAAAGCAATAAGGCCTCCAGATGTAATAATGCCTGTTCCCAAACCCCAGATCGCACGTAGGATAACAGAGGGCACAGCTTCCATTAAGGTTCTCCTCTCTTTTTATCCGTCATACTATCTACCATACTGTTTTCCACATCTTCTTCATATTTGTTGATCTCTATCTGCATA
>JAQSYC010000162.1 GCA_029256345.1 Clostridia bacterium
GAGTTGGTTGCTGGCTTATTCTAAAGGATGTAAAAGTGAATGAATTCCCGACAAATAGGCTAATAAGATAGATGATTGAATAAAGATGCTTGAGTTACAAATGACGAAGATCGACTGAGGGTGGAGGTTTATATTTCGCTTGAAAGTAGCTCAAAGTATCTTTACTCAATTGATAATCTAAATTGTTCATCTGCTGGTTGAATTATATAGTGAGTATCATACAAAGTGTAGTTTCTTAGATCTAACATTTTGTATGATACATTTTTTTTATTTAATAGTTTTATTACTTTTAAGTGCCCATCAGGTTTTTTAAAAGGCATATATTTTCTTCCAAAGAATATAATTAATATAAGATGATAGTGGAGTGACAAGTCCCAAATACAATTTGATACTGTCATGCACGAGTAAAAAGGGAGATGATAGTAGTATGCCTGATTATAAAAGATTGGTTTCTTACATGTATAACTATGAGGATGGAACGAAACGAAATAATGTGGGGTATGCCAGAGTGGAAACACGAAATGGGCAGTGCAAATACACCATTCATATAGCTGCTCCCAGTTTAAATGAAAGACAACTAAAGGTTTATCTTTTTAGAAGAGAAGCAGAGGACATGGAAGGTATTTTACTTGGAACATTTCAGGTAAGAAATGGTAATGGAGATTTTAAAGGTATCACGGAAGCTGTTCATATAAACAAAACTCCTTACGGACTTGATGATATGAGCGGAATTGTACTTTATTTTACAGAAAGAAAATTCTTTGCAACTGAATGGGATAGTAAACCTGTAGCTATGTCTAAAGTTTTTGCAATGGATAAACGAGAAGTAAGAAAAGCAGAACAGCCTAGTGTAGAAGTTGATGCACAGACGGGAATGAAGGCTGCAGGAGTAGCAGGAGTACTTACACCTCCAAAAGAGGAAGTGAAGGACAAAGCTGACAATGTGATTTTCTTTAAAAAAGATTCCCATGAGAAAGAAAATGTACATACACCTATTAATGATGAACCGTTAAATGATTTACTAACACCAAATCTTAAGCATGTTATAGACAGTGCCAATATTAGCCTAGAGGAAGATTTACTATCTAAAGAGTTACTTCAAAATAACAAGGACATCTTACAGAATAACTCGGTGGAAAAGTCCGTTAATGAACCTAGAGTTGAAGAGACAAAGTCTCGGGACAATGTAACGGTAGAAAAAGAAGCTAAAGTTGAGATTTCTGACCCAATTGATAACGAGAATCAACTAGGTGATAGTAACAGAGATGAAAAAACTGCTGAAGAGAATAAGACAGAAGAAAAAGAGGTGGCTTCTATCGTTTTTGAAGACCATCCCCTTGCGAAGCAAATCTATAAGAGCTTTCCTAGAATGTATCCATTCGAAGACAATGAAATTGCATGGAGTGCAAGAATTGAACCTAAGGACATTGGATTACTACCTGCTGATTTCTGGGGATTAGGAAACAACAGCTTTTTACTTCATGGCTATTACAGTTACAGACATTTAATATTTGCCAGAACGAATGATAAGAACGGCTATAGTTATATTCTTGGAGTGCCTGGCATCTATCATAATAGAGAAAAGTTTATGGCTAAAATGTTTGGATTTGAAAATTTCAAATGTACCAAGAGAAAAACTCAGAGGACCGGAGAGTTTGGATACTGGTATATCCCAATCATATTAAATTAAAATGAATGGTAATTAAAAACTTATATAATACAAAAAAAGGAGGGACCAGTGGGTTGCCCTCCTTTTTATTCTTCAAAATTTGGATTAATATAGGCGTAACGAATATGATCTTCCCAACCATGATTAATCTTTATATTGGACTTGGATAGACCCTCATAGAAAAATCCAAGCTTTTGTATCAAATGGATGGAGCGAAGATTTGAAGGCATGATGTTAGCTTCAATTCTGTGCAACTTTTGTTCTTCAAATAAAATATCCATACCTGCTTTTACACTCTCAAAGGCATATCCACTTCCGTTATATCTGTGGTCAAATTTGTAGCCTAACTGACAGGTAAAATAAGAGCCTTTTACAATATTGTAAAAATTAATGGAACCTATTAAAATATCTGGATTATCTGGATGAGATACCCAATATCTTAAAAGCTTTGACTGCTGCATTAAATTGTACTCTATGGATAAAGATAATCGCTGATAGGGAAGGGTATAAAAATTCATATCCCGCTCCGGTTCCCAGGGTTCAAAATGTTCCTTGTTTTCCTCGTAGAAAGCTAAAACTTTCTCTGCATCATTAGGATGTAATATATTTAGTGCTAAACGTTCCGTATTAAAAGTCATCTGCATAAATACACCCACCACATAACACAGCTGTAAACAGATGTGTTATTGCCACAAATTTTCAGAATGAAGAATCTGTATGTGGCGTCCCTTTCTGTACATAAATTTTTACACATTCTTATCTTATTGCTACTATAATATTCTATTACCCTTGTGGTTAATTTAGTCAACTCCACGTAATTTTACGGTATGAGCATATGGCTGCAGCATATCACAAAATTCATGCATCTCTTTTTTGGAATAGCTACTAAAACCAGGAGCTATAACCTCACCTGAATCTTCATAGGCTTGGAGATAAATCGCTTTTGCACCTTTTATCCATACTCCTATATCTAATAAATCAGAGGAGGTATGAAATTCTTTTACTACTGTAGTTCTAAATTCATAATCCACATGACCGGACAATAAAAAATCAACACTCTCCCAGACAGAATTAAGATGAGAAGACCCAAGTCCAGCAGTAAGTCTATATTTTTCTTTGGTGTTCTTAATATCCATAGCAACATAATCAACTAACCCCTTATGTACTAAATCTTTTAGTTTCTTAGGGTTACTGCCGTTTGTATCTAATTTTACAAGAAATCCAAGGTTTTTAATTTTATTTATAAATTCTCCCAAATCAGGAGATAAGGTAGGTTCTCCACCAGTTATGCAAATGCCTTCTAGTATACCTTTTCTTGCATTTAATGTATGAAATATGGTATCCTCACTTATAATATCTAATGAATCTGGCAAAAAAACCAAAGAAGAATTATGACAGAAAGGGCACCTAAAATTACAACCTCCTAAAAATATAGTGGCGGCGAGTTTGCCTGGATAATCTAAAAGGGTAGTTTTGTTAAAACCGTATATATTCATAAGTTTCTCCTAATAGTAATCTGGCAGACCATCATCTTAACATATAACAACTTAAGACCTATGACTTGCCCAGACCTCATCTTCATGGTATTATAAATATAGCATATAATTGGGGATTTCGTCCAGTGTATATTACCATCTACTTATGTCAAAACTACCTACTTTAATCTATGACGGAATCAGAAGGAACATGAAATGAATTTAAAATATATGAAAGAAGCTATAAAAGAGGCCAAAAAAGCTGCCAAACTTGGAGAAGTGCCAATTGGTTGTGTCATTGTATATCAGGATAAAATTATTGGTAAAGGATATAATAAAAGAAATACCAAAAAAACTACATTAGCTCATGCTGAACTCCTTGCTATTCAAAAGGCCAGTAAAGTAATAGGGGATTGGCGCCTGGAGGAATGTACTATGTATGTAACGCTAGAACCCTGTCAGATGTGTGCAGGAGCAATTGTTCAGGCCAGAATTAAAGAAGTGGTGATTGGTACTATGAATCCCAAAGCAGGATGTGCAGGTTCAATATTAAATATATTACAGATGGAGGAATTTAACCATCAGGTTGAGTTAATAACAGGTGTAATGGAGGAAGAATGTAAGAAGGTATTACAGGACTTTTTTGTTATACTAAGAGAAAGAAATCGATTGGAAAAAGCAAACAAAAAAAAGTCTGAGAGTATTAAAAATGTAGAAAAACCAAGTATTTCATAGTATCATAGATTATACTAGCTATATCATTTTACTTGACTTTTTCCATAAAAGGATATATACTGGGATTCGCAAGTTGAAATTTAAACATGCTTTGTATTTTTAATAAGTCATAAAATTTCCGTGCAGCCGGGGAGACAGCGGTGCCCTGTACCTGCAATCCGCTACAGCAGGGGTGATGTCTTGCCTAGGGTGCTTTATTGTGGGGCAGCCTTCTATAAGTGATGTTGACGTCTGGGTCTTGCGCAACAGGAATTCGTGAATCGTGTCAGGTCAGGAATGAAGCAGCACTAAGCGAAAACTCTTGTGTGCCGTAAGGGTGCCTGGACCGAGTTAACTGTAGGAGTAACGCCCATGGTAATCATTCGAAGCAAGGCGCACGGATTAATATAAATAGTATATATAATAATTGTATATGGCAAAGATGTCGTCACTAAATGGTGAGCGGCATTTTTTTTGCCTTGCGCCCAGTCTGGGCGCTATCCCGTGGTAGGAACTACCAAGGGGGGTAGTTTTCTATAAATAATATAGGGGTCGGAATCTATCAATGGGGATAGGCCTTTGCTCATAGTCATCGTTTACGATGACCCGACCCCACAAAAGAATAAATAATAATTTATGGCACCAATAATACAAATTGGTGCTTTTTTCCTAGTCTCCTAAAGGGTGATTCCCTAAATTTAATCTTTTACTATGTAGTATTTTCGATTATAATAAACATAATATGATGCTGGGGTCAAAAGGTATTTTGCCCCCTGATACCTACGGATTGTTAC
>JAQSYC010000163.1 GCA_029256345.1 Clostridia bacterium
GGTGAGGGTGGTGCGGTTACATGGAAATCCCATGTATCTATTGATGATGAAGACCTCTATAAGCAGTTTATGCTACTTTCTCTGCATGGACAAAATAAAGATGCGCTTGCCAAAACCAAATCAGGGACATGGGAATATGATATTTTAATACCTGGGTATAAATGCAATATGACAGATATTATGGCAGCACTTGGGATTTCACAGCTTAAAAGATATGATGAAATATTAGCTAAGAGGGAAGGACTTTTTTCACTCTATCAGCAGTTACTAAAAGATGTTGGAGTGGAGCTTTTGAAACATAGGCAAGAAGACAGTGTATCAAGCTTTCATATCTGTATGGTCAGTTTAAAAAACAAAGATGAAATACAACGCAATCAGATTATTGAGCAAATGGCTCAAAAAGGGATAGCTACCAATGTGCATTTTAAGCCCCTACCTATGCATAGTGCGTATAAAAAAATGGGTTTTGATATAGGACAGTACCCACAGGCTTATGAAATGTATAAAAAAGAAATTACTCTGCCCCTTCATACGTTATTGAAAGAGGAGCAGATTGTTTATATAACAGAAACCTTAAAAAGCTTGTTATAAAGCAAATAAAAAGGGGGAAGGAAATGCGTGTTAATATACAACCTACACCATGGGATGATCAGTATTTTAATTTAAGGACAGCCAGGGTAACCTTAACACAAGAGCTGGCGGTAGCCGAACAAAAAGAGCTTATAGAAAACAGTAAAAAGTTTGATTTAGTGGTGGTTGATAATAGTAGGTGTATACTTGAAAACGACAGGATGCTTTCGGCTCTTAAAAATAGTTATTTGTGTGACATACAAGTTAGATTTAAGCTTGTACCAGATGGTATCCTCATTAGCCAGCCAGCCAATGTGAGTATTGAGAACAGTATGCGTCCATCTAAAGAAGTCTTAGATATTTCGCAAACAGCTTATCGGTACTCCAGATTTAAGGTGGATAAATTTTTAGACCAACAAAAATCGCAGGATATTTATATTAAATGGTGTGAGGATGCATTTAACCGCCCGGATAAATATTTTTTAGTTTATAAAAAAGATGAAAGGATAGAAGGGTATATCTTATTTCATATAGATGAAGCATTGATGATAGAGCTTGTTGCTGTACGAGAAGACAGTCAAGGATCTGGGATAGGCGGCAAGATGATTAAGGAGCTTATCTGTTTTTGCAGACAGAAAGATATCAGAGAAATAAGGGTAGGAACTCAGGCACACAATAGAGAGGCCATTGGATTTTATCAGAAACATGGGTTTAGATTACAAGAGGTTCGTACAATCTATCATTATTGGCCTAAAAAATAATTAAGATGCCTGTTCCTTAATAGAGGGGAACAGGCATCTTGAGTTTAGATCAGATGGTAGTCTTTCAAGACTTCTTGCCAATCAGGAAGTATTTGATTGGTTTCAAAAACCTTTGGAACTTCACGTCTATAGTTAGGCCAAGTATTGCGGTCATGTAAAATAATCATAAAAAGACGCTGTGTAATGGTTTCATGATTAAAGCGTTCCATATACCCATGGGCCAGAGGTGGATAGAACCTCGCGTAGGATAAGTAATCCTTCACATCAAAGATTTCAGCAAAAAAAGGAGGGGAGGGACTATAATAATGATTCACAACATGGGTATTGGTATTAAGAATATAACCGTTTTTCAAGAGTAATAAAGGTTTATCCTTTTGTGTGGGGTGTTCATGAAGAAACTGTACAAAGCTGGGATGGTACATGTCATCACTGTCTAAGTTGCACAGATAAAGCTGATCGGCGTCCCGAATATAAGTCTCAATCGTTTGATTCTTATCCGAGGTAAAAACAATGTGAGGAGGAAGCGGTGGATATTTTTTAAGTTCCGCTTCAACAATAGACATGCTGTCTGGATGCACATTAAGAACAGATAAAAAATCTTGATTAGTCTGAGCTTCCAGACTCCTTCGGGTATAGAGATTGAAAATAAGCAGTCTATAGGCTATCCACTTTTCGGAAAGTGAATCTGAGACGTGAAATTGCTTGGATAATCCAATATCTGAATTGAATCGTGAATAAATAATATAACGGGTTTTCATAAGCCCCTCCTATACGCGCTTAATAAACTGACTGAGTTGATCGTTTAAAACTGGATTTAAAGTACTAAGGTTTTTAAAATCTTTTTCTCCTCTCAAAAACAGATAAGGAACCTCTTGAGTAGTTATATAAGGAAATTGGCTGAAGCTGCTGTAATCAAATAGAAAAAATTGTTCATAAACTCTGAAATATCGTTTATGTTCCTTAGGGGTACAGAGATAAACCATACCGTTAAAAATGGGAAGGGTTTGTTTTACTATTTGGTTGGTTGTGCCATTATAAAGGTAGCCATTATCAAAGAGAATAACTTTTTCACCATTGAGGTTTTCGAAATGCTGTAAGTACTCTATCAGATTGAGACCATACACAAAGTGGGGATCCCACTTAACGAACACCAGAGAATCCTCTTCATCAAAAGAACTGGCATCGATGTAATTTTTAAGTGTGCCTTTCATACCCCCGCCGCGGCTGGCTATAAATTTTATATGTGCTGGAGGTCTTCCAAAGCTTTCAAAAAATTTGAGAAGGAAAGGATGTATGTCCCAGTTATACTGGATAAAACAAGTGAAATTTTGATGCGTCTGATTTAAAAGATTGGGTAAAATAAAGTATCTGAGTAGGTTGAAATGAGGTTCTAGAGATGCCACATCACTTTCATAACCTTCATAAGAAGCGGTATCGGCAGGAGGCTGCTGTAAAAAATTAAGTAATCTAAGAGGAGGAGAGAAATTAAGTTCCATACGGATAATGATGTGTTTATTCAAGGCGTCCATCCTTTCTTGTATTGGGACATAAGACTTGCATCAAATGACTAATCTCTATTATAATATGCAGGAGTTTCGGAAAAGTGAGAACTTGGATAAAGTGATTAAAGATAGTTAAATTTCAAACATATAGATTGATAACTAAAAAAAGATATGCTATATTAGAATAGTTGTAGGGTTTTCTAAAAGGGAGTAGCTATGATAATACATAAATAGAGTCAACATAATGGATGCGTCCTGGTTCTATTTACTTTAAAGTTAAATTTAAAGGAGCGAGACTTTTAGATTAATATGCCTAAGGGGGTATATTGGTCTAAGAGTCGCTCCTTTTTTTATTTTAATACCAATGGAGGATATGACATGTTAGAAGAATTTATCAGGGCCTTATTTTTGATTTTCATGGCAGAAATGGGGGACAAGACGCAGATTTTGGCAATAGCCTTTGCCACCAAGTTTAAGGTTAAAAAGGTACTTATAGGTATATTTATAGGATGTCTGTTGAATCACGGCTTAGCGGTCATCTTGGGGGCATACTTATCTACCTTGATTCCTATTCAAAGTATCCAGATTATTGCGGGTATATCCTTTATCCTTTTTTCATTATGGACCTTAAGGGTAGAGGAAGAAGAGGAGGAAGAAACAACAAAGGCAGGTTACGGGGCCGTTATTACTGTAGCATTAGCATTTTTTATTGGGGAATTGGGAGATAAAACACAGCTTACAACCATTATGCTGGCGGCTGATGCACAGTTTCCTTTTATCGTACTGATGGGAACAGTATCAGGGATGGTTATTACAGGAGGCTTAGGCATTTGGGTAGGCAGTAAACTGGGGGATAGGATACCAGAGTTTGCAATCAAAATGGTGTCAGCTTCTATATTTATGTTTTTTGGTGTGACCAAGCTGTACGCATCTTTACCAGAGGTCTATTTAAATGGATTTAACATAGGCATTTTTATTATCGTATTAAGCGGAGCTGTACTGTTTATATTAATGCCTACTTTTGAAATAAGAAGGCAAGGGAAACTATCGGTACTTAGACAAACAGCCAAGGAACTCCAGAGGTTCTCCAATCAGATGAATGAGCAAGTCAATCATATATGCTTAGGACAAGGCCACTGCGGGGTCTGTCAAAAAGGCCATTGTATCGTTGGGTATACAAGACTTCTGATTGAACATATTGAGCAAGGCAAAGGAGACATCCAAACAAAGGATTTCACTAGATTTCAAAAAAGCCTTAACAAAAATTATGATAAAGATCAAGTCATCAAAGGATTAGCGATGACCTTAAAATTTATCATGCACCCTGTCTGTCCCAGTGAAGGCCCAGGGATAGTACATGAAATCAGAAAAAACTTAGAAATTATTTTATTAAATGAAAGTGTGACGACTTTCAAAGATTTAAAACAATACCTAAAAGAAATAGAAGCTATAGATAAACAAGCGGTGAAAACATTACAACAAGAACTTTTTAAATAAATGCTTCCATAAAAATCTTTAGCTTTGAAAAAAGCAAGACGCTTCAGACTAAAGATTTTTTTGTATGAATAAAGCAAAGACGCACATAATAAAGGAGAAGACGAGCTCTGATTGCTGAGTTTAAGGGATTTGTAATTGTGTCACTTGTTGAAATTGCCATAACTCTTTTTCTTTATCTTTACTATAGATAGGTTAAAGGCCTATACTTTAAGTACAACAGTTGTTCAACAAAGAGAGGTTGTTGAAAATGAAGTTAACTTCAAGAATCAAAAGAATGATATACCTTTTATTGGATGAACCATACAGTTAGAGAATCCTGTGAGGGAAGCTCTGAAGGCCTCTCTTGTAGAGGAAAAGGCAGATCTTATTTATTCACCAGAACAGCGTCTGGTTATGCTAAAAGCTGAACTTCTTAAGACCTTTGAACTAACTAAGCTTTATACTTTAACAAGATTATTTGATGTCACAGAAGGAACCATTAGTTCAGACCTGGATAAGCTTGAGGTTTGGTTAGGAAAGTACAACTTAGTCATCACACGCAAACCAGGACTAGGTATTTACATTGAAGGCAGTGAAATGTCTGTTAGGAGTGCTATTATTTCTCTTATCTATGAACAATTTCATGAGGCAGATCTTATTAATCTCATTATCAACAAAGAAAAGAGTCCTGTTAATATTAGTCTGATTCAAAACAAAATCAATCAAGTTATTCTGGATTTTATAGATATAAGCACCTTGCAGTTGGGCAAAAAAATGTTAGCTTATATCGAAGAACAAATGGGTTATCAAATAGCCGATAATTCATTGGTAGCGCTAATTATCAGATTCAGCGTAACGTTGCAAAGATGCCGGCAAGGCATCTTTATAGCAGAATCCGTTTGTTATGAGTCAAAGACTAAAAGCGAAAAGATTTTTATTTTGGTTAAAGAATGGCTTAATACACAGACACCACATTTTATGGTGGAACTTCCAGAAGAAGAAATACAGTATCTGGTTGTTCATATAAAAGGGGCAAAGTTAAGAGAGACTTCTTCCTACCATAAGATATCTATGACAGAGGATTATAGGACCATTAAGCTGGCCAAAGAAATTATTTATGTTGCAGAAAAAGAAACAGGGATTTATTTAGAAGACAATGAGAAACTTTTAATAGGACTTGTAAGACATCTAAGACCAGCTATTTATAGGATGAAAATGCGGCTCGACATCATGAATCCTTTGCTGGAGGATATTAAAGAGATGTATCCTAGCCTTTTTGAAGCCACGAGAAAATGCGCGCTTGTTATTGAAGAACGAGAAAATATCAGTGTACCAGAAGATGAGATAGCGTATTTGGCGACACACATTGGTGCAGCAATCAAAAATGAAAGACGCAATGTAAGAAAGACTTATAGAGCAGTTGTAGCTTGTACCAACGGTATTGGTGCTTCTCAATTATTAGTGACGGAGATAGAAAAAGCATTCCCCAATATTCAGATTGTAGACGTTGTTTCTACCATTGATATGGATGCACTAAAACTTGCAGAAGAAGATATTGATTTGTTGGTGACTACAGTACCCATACCTTATCTGACACTGCCGATGGTAATAGTTAACACGATTTTAGGTGATCAAGACAAAAAGAAAATTAAAGAAGCTCTAGAAAATATATTGCCAGAAAATGCTCCGAATAAAAAAGTTCAGACCATACATTTCAGAGAAAAACTAAAAGTTCTCAAGTTATATAGTGATTTGATTTTACAAGTGATTGATAATTTTTCTTTTGAGGAAAAAATTGAACTTCAGGATGTAGATGCGCTGATTCAGTTTGTCAGTTCATCTATTGCAAAGACGGAGTTCTCAAGAAGTGAACTTGGCAATGCATTCAAAGATAGGGAAGAAAAAGGGTCAACTATTTTAGGGAAAAAGGGTATGATGCTTTTGCATTGTAGGTCTAATGCAGTCAACGAGCTCTATGTTAAAGTAGTTAGAACCAAAGGGGCTATTGTCATTAAAAATACAAGAGGCGAACTTTCGAATATTAATACAATCATTGTTATGGTGGCACCACTTAATATTACCAGTCATGCACTGGAAGTACTCAGTGAGATCACCAGAAAAATTATTACCAGTGATTTCTCTGTCACCCTTAAACAAGGGACGCAGGAAGATATTTATATGGGAGTCAGTACGATTTTAGATCATTTTATCCAGCATAAGGCGATGCTGACAAGATAAATATGCAATTATTCAGCGATTATTAATGATTCTATTTAAAGAATGATGAGGAGGGTATTTATGGAAAAGGAAAGATTACAAGGGGGCATTCAGAAATTTGGAAGGGTTTTAAGTGGTATGGTAATGCCAAATATTGGTGCATTTATTGCTTGGGGTCTTATAACAGCACTTTTTATTCCAACAGGCTGGATTCCAAATGAAAAA
>JAQSYC010000164.1 GCA_029256345.1 Clostridia bacterium
CATGAAACACATGAACTTTTGACCCTGGTATCATAAAATAGATAAATTTGTAGAAAAGCTTAATTTTATTTGCAGAAGAAAATGAGGTGGAACATGGGTGTAATAAAAAATAATTATGCTGTCAATCAGGTGGATAAAGACAGTGTCATATATGATACAGGTGAACAAATAGATAGTATATCTTTAATAATAAAGGGAAGAGTACTGGCTAAGAACAATGGTTCTAAGACGATTCTAGGTTCTGGTAATTTTATAGGCGTAAGTGATTTGAACATGGGAAGGTATCAGAGTTCCTATATTGCTTATGATGATGTGTTGTTTTATTGTTTTCCGGTGAGCAACAATGAAGAATTGGCTGAAGTATTTGCGACTAACAAGGACTATAAGGGGTTAATGGTAGCAAGTCTTACTAGACATGTTAGTGAACTTGAAAAGACCTACCAAGCACTTTTACAAACTGCAGAACAACTTTTTCACTTTGTTGATTCTTACAACTATAAATATCTAGATATGGGTAAACGTTTAGGATATACGGTTAACGTAATACCTTCAACTCTTGACCTTCATCCATTTAGCAATGACTTTATCCTAGATGAGAGAAAGTTAGAATTTTATAAGGAAAGCGCTAAAATACAGGTAGATATTTGGAAGTCTTTTTGCTCCCAAGGGGATATGATAAGCTTTTATTTTGTGGAAGAAATGCAGGAATTAATAAATCAACTTATTGAAGGGTGTGAAGGTTTAACAACTTATATATTAGAGTTATCTCAGTGCCTAATGAGTAGTAACAATGATTGTTTATACAAAAATTATGCAGCTCTTGCAATTAATATTGAAGAATCAGGCGGATATAATAGCGAGCTTATAGATGACATTGATGCTATTATTGATCGAATAAACGGACTAGAAAAATTATACGATGAAAAACTAGGTATACAATTATCTATAGATCGCAGCAAGATGGAAGAGATTTATTATCTACTTTTATCAAAGAAGTCAGGAAGAAAAGAACAGGTTAATAATAATTTTCTATATTCAGAAAATGAAGTAAATGAGGTGTTGTCTAAGTTGGCCGACTCATTTAATCAAATTCATGATTTTGCTGGACAAACCCATGAGAAAAAAGAAGAGTTAAGAAAATATATAATGGATTATATGAACTTAAAAGACAAAAGAGGTATAGAGGATGCTTCTCGTGCCCTACGCCGTAAGATTATGAATTTGTTTTATGAGTTATATGAATATGTTTTTTTCAAAGCCATGGAAACAAGCGATTTACCTAAAGTAGTGGATTTATTTTTATGCTACGGTTTTCTGGATGAAAAGTTATTAAGTAAAGAGCAATTAAAAGAATTGTATTATTTAGATAAAGTAAAGGATGATTATCAAGGATTATGTAGGGTATATAATATAAAAGAGTGGCTAACCTGTATTTACAGGGGAGAAAAAGAGCCTTCTAAAAATGAATTTGATTTGGAATTTGCTGACTATCTAAGAGAGAACAGAAAGAAGGGTCAAATTACAGAAAAAGAAGAAAAGGAACTTTTAGCAAATACTGTTATCAAAACAAAACATGAAATACAAAATATGTTTCGTTACAATCATAGGTTAGTCAGTGGGCAGCTTTCTAGCTTTGTTCCCTTTTTGTATGGCGATAGTTTTATTAAAAACATTCGCGATGTGGTACTGACCAAAAAACGTTTGGATGATGCAGTAAAAGCTATCCTAGATATAGATTACTCTCTATTTCACAGGGATATTATGTATGTAAATCCAGAAAAAGGTATTGCAAAGGAATATGTTATGACACAGGTCCCTCCTGATTTATTGCTTTTTCCTACCGTGGGTTATAATGGTGTAATGTGGCAGGAAGTAAGCGGCAAGAAAAAAAGCAATCCAGGCAGGATATTTCTTCCTATCTTTACAGAGGTTGACATTAAAGATATATTAATTAAAGTCTTTGGCAGGTATCGTTGGGAACTTTGTAGAACCATACAAGGCAATGCTTGGAACAATATTAAAGAAAAGTCTCTTACATCAGAATACGCAGATTATATACAGTTCTACCGTAAAAACCGTGATCTGTCAGAAGAAGTTAAAGAAAAATTAAAGATTCAGATTCAGAAAGGCAAAGGTAATTACAGAGAGATCTTTTCTATTGACTATGAAATTTGGGTCAAAGGAGAATCTGCAGGTGGAATGAGACTTAATAGAGTAAGCCGTGAAATTTTGGCAACTTACTGTCCTTTTAGCAAACCTATCAGAGAAAAGGTGAAAAATATGCCATTGATTGCAGAAGCAATGACACGGTTTTATAGAAATAAAGCAAAGACGCTTAAGGAATTAGATATTAGAAATCGAGTTATAGAAAAAGAAGGTGGACAGTTGACAGAGGAATTAATGGATAACTATATCTTCTATAGGGATTTATAAGCCTAGATCATGCTTTAATTAATAACAGGCAAATCCTGGGATAAGGTTGAATTGTCTGACATCTTAATAAAACGAAACAAATAAACAAAATAAGTATATAAAAAAATTAAATTATGCTTGACAAACAATATCATACAAGCTATAATCTAAATATAAACAAAACAACAACATAATTAATAGTAAACTTATAAAAGAGGTTGTGGTTTTGAAAAAAGGAGGAGATTCCAATGGACTCGTTAGTCGATGATTCGCAGTGTATATCAATATATAATAAGCAATTGCCTGACAGATATGGAACTCTTGGCAATTCATTAATAAAATTTGTGTTGGCAGAAAGATTTTTATACTAAAGTTGAATCTCCATAAGACGTTCTTTCTATGAAAAAAGTGCATATAAATAGTAATTGGTAAGCAATATATATTGACATAAAACATCCTTCCTATTTTAAATAGGAGGGGTGTTTTTTTTAAGCGGGATTTTCAAAAATGTTAACTGCAAGTTCGTTCATGTGAATGTCCAGAGGATCAAATGTTTAACCTTGTGTAAATAATATTAAAATGGTAAGATAGATAAAAAGCAGAGTATCTTAAAGAGGCGGCATGTTAGAGTTAAAAGAAGTGAAAAAATATTATAAAAGTCAAAAAGCAGTTGACGGAATTTCTTTTACTATTAAAAAAGGAGAAATTTTTGGACTTATAGGCTCTAATGGAGCGGGAAAGTCTACAACAGTATCTATGATTGCAACTTTATTAAAGCCTAACAAGTCTAGTGGGGGTGAAATTTTATTTCATGGTATAAATATTGTGAAAGACCCTGGCTTTATAAGAAAAAGATTAGGATTTGTACCTCAGGAAATCAGTCTGTATCAAAATCTTACGGGTATGGATAATATGATATTCTGGGGTAATATTTATAAAATACCAAGAGACATACTTAGTCAGAGGATTCGTAAAGTCTGTGATATGGTGGGTCTAAGTAGAGAAACCCTAAGTAAGCGTGTGGAAACCTATTCAGGCGGTCTTAAGAGAAGGTTAAATATTTCAGTTGCCTTGCTACATGAGCCAGAGTTTTTAATTTTAGATGAACCTACTGTTGGTATAGATCTTATTGTACGAAATCAAATACTTGATTTCATAAAGAATATAAATAATGCTGGGACAACTATACTGTACTGTAGCCATTACATGGAGGAGATCAATCAAATATGTGATACTCTATGTATTATGGAGAATGGCAAGATATTATTGTGTGATGATAAAGATAAACTGCTATACACAAAAGGCAGTGAAAGGACTCTTGAGAACTTGTATTATGAAGTTTTAGGGCAGGGGTGATAAGATTAACTACTTTAAGAGGAGGATGTTATGGAACGGTATGAAAATATTATTAAAATTGAAGAAATAAGGCGTTTAATTGATGAGAATTTATATACCAAAGCTGCTAAGATATTGGATACAATGGATATTAGTAGAATTAAGGCACTTACTGATCTTAGTATTATAGCAGATGTCCTGACTCAAAACGACCGTTATGAAGAAGCTATAGAAATTCTTCTGAAAATATATAATAAATCCAAAACAAGGAGAGTATTGTACCAACTGGTAGATATCTCTATAAGAATGGAAGATTTGGATAAAGCAAATGAATATCTTAAATTATATATAAAATTAGCACCAACAGATTCTCAAAGGTTTGTATTTCGTTACTGTATTGATAAATTAAACCAGGAATCCTATGAAGTTTTGTTAGATAGCTTAGAACAATTAAAGGAATATGAATATATAGAAACATGGGCCTATGAACTTGCTAAAGTATATCATAAGGCTGGCATGAAAGATAAGTGTGTAAGAGAATGTTCAGATATTATATTGTGGTTTGGAGAAGGTGCTTATGTAGAAAAAGCTAAATTATTAAAAGCATTTTATGTAGGAGAAATAAATTCAGCTCAAATTATTAGTGCAAAAAATAAAAAAGATGCCTTAAAACAAAGGGGTCTTGACAAGACAAAAGATTACAGTTCTATGAGAGCTGAGATTAATGAGTACCTTGCCAAGGAAGAAAAAGAAATGGCATTGAAAAAGGCAGAAAATACATCTATTGAAAATTCTGAAACATTAGAAACTTCAGAGACGGTATCTTTTGAAAACTCAGGAACAGTACCATATGAACA
>JAQSYC010000165.1 GCA_029256345.1 Clostridia bacterium
TCGGATACGCCGCCTACAGGCATTTTCAGCAGTCAGTTTAGTACCATAACGTGGACTGGGCCTCTGACTTTAGATACTGCCTCAAACTATTATTTTGTTAACAGTGGATCTAGCTTAGTTGGAACTAAGACCATTTTATTTAGTCTTGCATAAAGAACCAGAAAAGGCTTTGGAGTAGATAAACTCTGAGGCCTTTTTATATGAAGAAGAATAATTAGGTCAAGCTATTGACTGGGGGGGCGGTTAGTATGATATAGTGAATAAAACAAGAACTTTACGGCTTTATTTGGTATTGACTTAGAGTTTACTTTAAGGTTTATGCTCAATAGAGTATCAAACATTAAATATGAAGGTTTGGAGAGATAAAATGAAAATTTTATATTATGACTGTTTCAGTGGAATCAGCGGGGACATGCATTTAGGAGCCCTGATAGATCTAGGTGTGGACAAGGACTATTTAGTTCATGAACTGTCAAAACTTCAGTTAGAGGATGAGTATCAATTACGTGTTGAAAAAGGGATGAAAAATGGAATCAGTGGAACAAAAGTGGACGTGATCTTAACGCATAAACATACGGATCATCATGAACATACCCATGGCCACCACGGCCATGACCCTCATAGAACGTTCAAAGAAATTGCACAGATTATCAATAGCAGCAGTCTATCCGATGCCGTAAAAAAGTCAAGTTTAGCTATGTTTATGAAAATAGCAGAAGCAGAAGCAAAGGTTCACGGGAAATCTATTGATGAAGTGCATTTTCATGAGGTAGGGGCGATAGACTCTATTGTAGACATGGTAGGAGCAGCCATTGCCCTCGACTATTTGAAGGTGGATAAAGTTATAGCGTCCTCAGTCCAGCTGGGAGGTGGATTTGTAAAATGTGCCCATGGTATAATCCCTGTTCCAGCACCGGCTACAGTTGAGATTCTAAAAGGGGTACCTGTTAAGTCCGGCATTGTGTCCTTTGAAACTACAACGCCTACAGGGGCGGCCATTTTAGCTGCAAATGTGGCGCAGTTTACAGACCAGACAGCCTTTACAACAGAAAAAATTGGTTATGGTTTGGGACATAGGGATTTAGAGATTCCTAACGTTTTAAGAGTATACTTAGGAACAATAGAAAATGCTGAAAAAGTGGAAGAACAGTTTATACTTGAAACCAATATTGATGATATGAATCCAGAACTGTACAGCTATGTAGAGGAACAGCTTTTTGAAGCAGGGGCATTAGATGTATTTAAAACCCCTATCATCATGAAAAAAGGAAGACCCGCTGTAAAACTCAGTATATTAATAGATAAGGACAAGGAAAAGAATATATTAGATGTGATTTTTAAAGCTACAACCTCTATCGGCATTCGGAAATTTAAAGTCGAAAAAACCATGCTTCATAGAGAGTTTTTGACAGTCAAAACAAAATACGGTGATATTCATGTCAAAAATGCTTATTACGGAGGAGAGCTTATCAAATACAAAGCAGAGTATGAAGACTGTAAAAGAATTGCCATACAAAACAATATACCTATTGCAAAAGTTTACAATGAAGTGGATAAAGAATTAGGAAGGTGAATTACATGGAGAGCTATGAAAAATTAATTCAATTAAAAGAAGATATTAAAAAGATGGGAAGTCTTGCAGTTTCTTTTTCAGGAGGAGTGGACAGTACTTTTCTTTTGAAAGTTGCGGTAGATGTACTGGGTGACAAGGTGATTGCTGTGACAGCACGGTCGTCTACCTATCCAGAGAGAGAATATAAAGAAGCGGAGCGTTTTGCTAAAGACTTAGGAATTAGGCATATCGTTATCATTTCAGAGGAACTTGAAATAGAAGGGTTTTCTGAAAATCCTGTTAACCGTTGTTATTTTTGTAAACACGAACTTTTTGAAAAAGTCAAAGAGGTTGCAAAGCAGAATGGCATCAAGTATGTAGCAGACGGTTCTAATATAGATGATTTGGGGGATTACAGACCAGGCATGCAAGCGGTTAAAGAACTGGAGGTTGTTAGTCCCTTAAAGGCAGCAGGGATGACAAAAGAGGATATTAGAGTGCTGTCAAAAGAAATGGCACTGCCTACATGGAATAAACAAGCTTTTGCCTGTTTGGCTTCAAGATTTCCTTATGGTCATCACATTACCAAAGAAAAGCTGGGAATGGTAGATCGGGCAGAACAGCTGCTCTTGGATTTAGGCTTTTGGCAGGTAAGGGTTCGTCATCATGGAGATTTAGCGAGAATCGAAGTAGATCCCAAGGAACGTCATAAATTTTTTGAGCAGGACTTGATGGAGAGAGTATACAGCGCTTTTCAGGAGATTGGATTTACTTATGTATCTCTGGATATGAAAGGTTACCGTACGGGAAGTATGAATGAAACAATCTTAAAGAAATAGGGAGTTAATGCGATAAAGACGAAAAATAGGAGATTGCGGATGAACGAAAAAGATATCAAAAAACTGCTAGAAGCTGTAAGAAACAAGGAAATGGATATAAATCAAGCGATGAAAGCCCTAGAAGATTTGCCCTTCAAAGATCTTGGTTTTGCTAAAATTGATAATCATAGGGAAATACGAGTGGGATATCCAGAGGTAATCTACTGCGCAGGCAAAACGACTGAGCAGGTCAAAAATATTGTTGCATTTATGCTCACAAAAAACAATAACATATTGGGCACTAGAGCTGATGAAGCGATGTATCTGGCAGTAAAAGAAATATGCCCAGAGGTTCACTATAATCCCCTTGGCAGAACCCTCACTATTAGGAAAAAAGAAGAATGTTTAACAGACAGCTATATTGCCATTGTTTCAGCAGGTACATCGGATCTTCCTGTGGTAGAGGAGGCAGCAGAGACAGCAGCTCTTCTAGGAAATAGGGTTGAAAAGATAGTAGATGTGGGCGTCGCAGGTATCCATAGACTTTTTTCTAAGCTAGATATGATCAGAGGTGCAAAAGTTGTCATTGTCATTGCAGGTATGGAAGGCGCACTGGCAAGCGTTATTGGAGGACTGGTGGACAAACCTGTTATTGCTGTTCCTACAAGTGTTGGATATGGGGCAAACTTTGGGGGGGTTTCTGCCTTGTTATCCATGCTTAACAGTTGTGCAAGTGGTGTAAGTGTTGTCAATATAGACAATGGTTTTGGAGCAGCCTATAATGCATCCATTATCAATAAGCTATAGAGAGACATAGCCGTCTCAGAATGCTGGGTATTGAAATCTTATAGGACCAATGGTAGGCATATAAGGTTGTGGCTAGTATGAGGGACTATGTGCATCAGCACAATATATTTTGTGCTGGAAAGAGTTGAATAGTACTAAAAACATGATATTATATAGACATATGTATAAATAATTAATTACGGCAAAGGGGCCTGTTCTTATGAACGGGCCTCTTTGTGATTTGTAAAATGAGGTGATACATCCGTGAAACTTGAAGCCGCAGTCCAATCAAAAAGGTAGATCAAACATAAATGCGGTACTGCCTTGTAAAAATAATAGGAGTAGGCAATGGCGCTATTTACTTAAATAGATCTTAACAGGGCATGGAAACATTTGAAAACACTCAATAACATAATTATCAAACAGGATTTTAACAAATAGATGAAGCTAGGAGGTTTATTTATGAGTGAAGCAGAGATTCAGATTAAGAACGTTAGTATGGTTTATAAGGGTAATAATGGAGAAGATATTGTGGCCTTAAATGATGTAAGCTTAGATATCCGTGAGGGAGAATTTATTTCATTGTTAGGTCCTTCAGGTTGTGGGAAAACGACATTGCTTCGTATCATTGCGGATTTGCTACAGCCTACTTCAGGCAGTGTGTCCATTTTGGAACAATCTCCTAAGGAGATCCGATTGCAGCAAAAATACGGTATTGTATTTCAAAGTCCAGTTCTTTATGATTGGAGGACGGTCAGAAGAAATATATGCATGCCCATGGAAATCATGGGCATTCCCAAAAAAGAAAGAACGGCACGGATTGATAAGATGCTGGAGCTGGTGGGTTTGCAAGATTTTGGATACAAATACCCATTTGAACTCAGCGGAGGGATGCAGCAAAGAGTGGGTATTGCAAGAGCTTTGGCACTTAATCCAGACTTTTTACTTATGGATGAGCCCTTTTCAGCACTGGATGAATTTACACGTGAAAAATTAAATGAGGATTTACTTAATATTTGGAGCAAAACAAAAAACACAGTTATTTTCGTTACGCACAACATCCCAGAATCGGTATTTTTATCAGATCGCGTGGTCGTATTATCGCCGCATCCGGGGAGGCTTTCTGCCGTTGTTGATATTGATTTACCCAGACCTCGTAAAAATGTCCTGAGGGAAACACCAGCATTCTTTGAGTATGTATCTAAGATAAGAAGAAGCTTTGAGGGGGTGTAGGGTATGGAAGTTGTAATCACTAAGAAGGAAAGAAGGCTTGTTGCAGCTGTTTGGCTTATTGGGATTATTATTATTTGGGAGATCATATCTTTTGCACTTGAATATATCTTTCAAGATGCTCTGGCTGCTACCAAACTGCCATACCCTCACAAGATTGTTGCAACTTTTTTTCAAAACTGGCAGATGTTATTAGAAGCAGG
>JAQSYC010000166.1 GCA_029256345.1 Clostridia bacterium
AATCATAGGGGTTGATTCCGGCAAAATACTCACGGATGCGATTAGGGAAGGTATAGTAGAAGGGGCTATTACGCAAAACCCTATGGATATTGGATATAAGGCAATAGAGGCCGCTGTCAGATCCTATGAAGGGAAAAAAAATCCGGAATTCATAGAAACTGAGTCGAGATGGTATGATAAGTCAAATATAGATAGTCCATTAATTCAGCAATTTCTTTACGAATGATTTAAGTATAGTAGAAGGAGAAAAATAAAATGAAAAAAACATTAATAATAGGACTATTTTTGACGCTTATAGTACCGTTAGGCATGGGCAAAATGTCAAATCAACCTTCAAAAATATATATACCAATTATTACTAAGTCTATAGAGTCTAACTTTTGGAATGGAGTTAGGGAAGGCGCAGAAGAGGCCGCAAATGAGTATAACATTGAGATTAGTTTTCAGGGTACACCAAGAGGGGCTGAGGCAGAAGAACAGCTCAAGATACTGAGAGAGGCTTTAGCGAAACAACCAGCAGCTATTATTTTGTCAGCTCTGGATTCGCGGGCCGCTACGCCTTATCTCGAAGAAGCGGAAGCAGCAGGTATTCCTGTTATTGGCTTTGATTCTGGAGTCGACAGCCCAATAGTAAGAACAACAGTTGCAACGGATAATTATGGGGCAGGTGCATTAGCAGCAGAAAAAATGGCAGAATTCGTTAATGGTGAAGGTAAGGTGGGCATTATTACTTTAGATAGAACAAGTAAAGTCGGCAGTGACAGAGCCGATGGGTTTGTAGATACACTCACACAAAAATATTCGGGGATTGAAGTATTGCCGGTAGAATATAACGAAGGAGGGGTTGAGAGTTCTGCACAAATTGCAGAACGAATGTTAACTGAGGACCCTGATATCAAAGGGATATTTGGGGCAAACGAGGATTCAACCCTAGGAATTGTACAGGCAGTGGAGAAAGCAGGAAAACAGAATCAAGTTGCTATTATTGGATTTGATTCAGCACGGGTTGCGGATGCTATCAGAGAGGGAAAAATAAAAGGCGCCATCACACAAAACCCCAGGGAAATTGGATACAAGGCAGTAGAAATAGCCTATCAGGCTTATCAAGGAAGGAGGACACCAGAATTCATTAATACAGGATTTAGATGGTATGATAAAACGAATATAGATGATCCAGACATACAAGAGTTATTGTATGAATAAGGTGAATAGTTTGTTTGTAAAAGTTAGTCATTAAATAATAAAATAAAGCATTAGTGACTAACAGTATTGACAAAAACCACAAAAAGAGGTATATTTAAAATATAAAGCGAAACGTTTCGCTCTCTAAAAGTAAAGGAGAAAATAATATGCCATTAGTTACATCTGAAAAAATATTATATGATGCTCAAAAAGGTGGTTATGCGGTTGGGGCCTTTAATGTAGAGAACATGGAGATGGTACTGGCAGCAGCAGAAGCGGCAGAAGAGCTTAGAGCTCCTATTATGCTTCAAACCACTTCATCTACAGTGAGATATGCAAGCCTCAAACAGTTTTATGCTAATGTAAAAGCTATAGCAGAGCAATTAACTGTACCTGTTGCCTTACATCTTGACCATGGGGACAGTTTTGAATTAGCAATGCAAGCTTTAAGAGAAGGTTATACCTCTATTATGATAGATGGCTCTCATTATGATTTTGAAAAGAATATCGAGATTAGTAAGAAAGTCGTAGAGGCTGCAAGACCTAATGCTATTCCAGTTGAAGCAGAGCTTGGTAAAGTGGGCGGTAAAGAAGATGACTTAGAAGTGAAAGATGCTGGTTATACAGATCCACTGGAAGCTAAAGAGTTTGTAGAGAGAACAGGAATCACTTCTTTGGCAGTGGCTATAGGGACTGCTCATGGCTTTTATGCAGGCGTACCAAAGCTAGATATAGAAAGACTTAAAGAAATCAAAAAATATGTTGATATTCCTTTGGTCTTACATGGTGCATCAGGTCTTTCTGATGAAGATGTGATAGAATGTATTAAAGAAGGTATTTGCAAAGTTAATTTTGCGACAGAGCTAAGAGTTGCTTTTAGTAATGGGGTAAAATCTGTACTTAAGCAAGACCCAGATGTATATGATCCCAAAGCATACCTAAAAGTTGCACGAGCAAATGTAAAGGAACTTGTAAAAAATCGTATTAGAGTATGTGGATGTCAAGGGAAATACTAATTAATGGAGTGAATAATCATTGGCAGCTACAATAAAAGATATTGCTAAAAAAACAGGATTAGGACTTGCAACTATTTCGAAATATTTGAATGGCGGCAATGTTTTAGAAGAAAATAAGGCAGCTATTGAAGAGGCAATCAAAGAGCTTGATTTTAGAGTGAATGAATTTGCCAGAGGACTCAAAACAAGTAAATCTAAAACAATAGGTGTTGTTATACCAGAACTTAGCAACCTGTTTTGTACCAGTATTATAACGATTATTGAAGATATACTGCGTCAAAATGGCTATGGTATTCTTGTATGTGACTGCAGAACAGATGAAAAACTAGAATATGAAGCAACAGAGTTTTTTGTAAATAAAATGGTAGATGGTATCATCAGTATGCCAGTATCAAGAGATGGTGGACATCTAAAACTGCCTTTATCAAAAGGTATTCCAGTAGTACTAATTGATAGGAAGGTAGAAGGTCTCAATGTAGATGCAGTACTGGTAGACAATGTGGCAGCCGCAGAGAATGCTGTAGAGTATCTTATCAGTTATGGACATAGAGAAATTGGGATTATATGCGGACCAGAGGGCATCTTTACCTCTCACCAAAGACAACTAGGTTACTCACAAGCTTTTATAAAGAAAGGTATTTTCCCTAAACAAGAACTTATGACCTATGGAGATTATACCGTTGAAAGTGGTTATAGGTGCCTCAATGAACTCATTAAAAAAAGTGAGAGTCTTTCGGCAGTGTTTGTAACAAACTACGAAATGACTTTAGGAGCAATCATAGCAATCAATGAACTCGGTATAAAAATACCAGAGCAAATCTCTTTAATAGGTTTTGATAATATGCACATGGCACAAGTTGTTAAGCCGAGGTTGACTATCATTTCACAGCCTATTCATAAAATAGCAGAAAATGTAGCACATATTATGTTAAAAAGATTATCTCAAGAAAAAAATGAAGACGCAGAAATCGTACATCTATCAACAGAACTTATTGTAGGAGAGTCTGTACAAGACAGAACTCACCTGTAATAAGTATGGAGTAGCTATAAAACAAGTATTTAGTTTAGAATAGGACGAAACGTTTCGTCATACTCGGAAGGAGGGCAGCAATGAATAAACTTTTATTAGGAATAGATATCGGGACATCTTCGTGTAAAGTGGCTGTTTTTGATCAAAAAGGCAATGTACTGGCGCAACAAGCAGGAAGTTATCAAGTATATTATCCTCAAAAAGGATGGGCAGAGCAAAACCCTAATGAATGGTGGGAAGTGTTGTGTAGCACCTTAAAAAGTATGCTGGAGGAAAGCGCTATAGATCCAGCAGATATACAAGGCGTAGGAATTGATGGACAAAGCTGGTCGGCTATTGCCATGGACAAACAAGGTCAGGTACTATACAATACGCCTATTTGGATGGATACGAGAGCTGGGGAGATATGTGAGGAAATAAAACAGCAATTGGATGAAGAAGATTTATTTAATGTTTGCGGTAATTCGCTTCAGCCAGCATATACATTACCTAAAATACTTTGGTATAAAAAATATATGCCTGATATGTATGGGAAAATCCACAAAGTACTTCAATCTAATAGTTTTATTGTTTTCAAACTGACAGACAACATGACTCAGGATAAATCTCAAGGATATGGTTATCAGTGTTTCGATATGCATAGTGGCACATGGGATGAGGCCTTAAGTGACAAACTTGGAATAGACAAGAAGATGCTTCCGGATATTTATGACTGTCATGAAGTAGTAGGCTATATTACTGAAAAAGCAGCCAAGGAAACAGGACTTAGAATGGGAACACCAGTTGTAGCAGGAGGTTTGGATGCTGCCTGCGGAACGCTGGGAGCTGGGGTAATTCATAATGGACAGACCCAGGAACAAGGCGGGCAGGCTGGAGGTATGAGCATCTGTACAGATACGTACAATTCAGATAAAAGATTGATTCTTTCCTATCATGTAGTTTCAGGTAAGTGGCTCTTACAAGGGGGAACAGTAGGCGGCGGAGGTGTTATCAAATGGTTTGAGGAGCAATTAGGTGAAGCTGAAAGACAAATGGCTGCATTAAATAGTACCCATTCCTTTGAAGAGATGAGTAGAGAAGCCGCCAATATATTAGAAGGATCAGAAGGATTAATCTTTTTACCATATATGGCAGGAGAAAGGTCACCTATATGGGATGCAAAGGCTAAAGGTGTGTATTTTGGACTAGATTATTCAAAAACGAGACAGCATATGATTAGATCCGCTTTTGAAGGCGTCGCCTATTCTTTAAGACATAATCTTGAGACAGCAGAAAGTACAGGGGCTTATGTCAATGAATTGCATGCAATGGGAGGCGCCGCTAACAGTTTGGTATGGACTCAGATAAAAGC
>JAQSYC010000167.1 GCA_029256345.1 Clostridia bacterium
AAATAAATCTAAAACATACAAATGGTGAGATATTGTGTAAGCCAAGCTTCACAGATAAAAATAGAATAAAATAGAGCTGACCGAAAAACGGAAGCACTAGTCCTTTAATTTAATTATGGGACTAGTGCTTATTTTTTTATTTAAGCGAGGTGCTTTGATAATGTTAGTTATAGAGGTGATACCATATAGAAGTTTTAAAGAGAAAATAAGATTAACAAAACTATATAAAAAAGCTAAAGTAATAATCTATAAAACTTACATTTATGTTGAATATAAAATTGAGGAGGAGTTTTAATAATGGATATAGCAAAAAAACTTAGAGAATATAAATATAAAAAATCTTTGGTGGATACAACATTAGCAAGGATTGAACAATATAAATATGCAATAGCACATCCAGAATTAAGAGAAAATTATTTTAGTATTTCAAATAGGGAAATAGGTATGCCAGGAGCTCCACTTAGAAGTACTGCATCTCCAATAGAAAAAATTGTTGTGGAAAATGAACTTACAGAAGAAATTTTAAATGAATGGATAAGAGAAGATAGGTCAAGAATATTTATAATTAAGTTAGAAATAGATCAAATAGATATAGCATTAGAAGGCAGTTTAACTAAACAAGAGAGAGCAATTATAAAGTGGAAATACTTTGATAATATGTTCTGGAAAGATATAGAGATAAATTATAATAATGAATTTAGACAAAAAAATTATGTAAGTCAGGAAAGGCTAAAACAAAATAATAAGGACTCATTAAAGACTCTTGAATATATATTAGCACCTTTTTATAAACAACAATTTATGGGATAACTCAAAAATTACATGAAAATTACACGAAAGTTACATAAAAATTACATGGAAAGTATCTGTTTTTAGTTAGATTAGAAGATATAATAGTATCATGAGAGAATAAAGAGTTGGTAATGGTTAAGGGCATCCTTTTGTGATGTTCTTTTTTCATGTCTAAAAATAGTTATCAACAACATATTGTGGATTGTGTTAATAACAAGTACAAAATATAGGAAGGTGAGCAGTTGAATGTCGCTATTTGAATTCTTGGAGAAACATATATTTATCTTGCCAATTAAGGAAAGGAAAAGAAAGACAATAGAGAGTAAGAATACAAAGAAATACTGCAAAGGATTTAGAAAAAATGATAAGAACAAGTGTAGATTTTCTGTACGAAATGAAATTTTAAATGATAGTTGTTACAATAGATGTGCATTAAGACAAATAAAAAATCCAGATCAAAACTTAAATATAATTAAATCGTAGGAGGTGTAGCAATGAAGTGAGAAAAAAACGGCCAGCAAAACCAATTAAGGATATAGAAAAAGTATTGGACATACAGGATTATCTAAGATATAAAAATGAAAGAGATTATGTATTATTTGTTCTTGGGATAGCAACTGGTTATAGAGCTGGTGATTTAGTTAAGCTTAAGGTTAGGGATATTAAAGATGCTCTGGACTATGGATATTTTCTAATACTTGAAGGTAAGAAAGTAAATAGTAAAAGAATAAGAAAAGAGAATATAAAACCTCGTGAAGTTAAGATCATAAGTAAGCTTGATAAGATACTTAGGGAATATATAAGAGATAAAAAAGATTTTGAATATATATTTCAATCAAGAAAGGGCAATAAGTATATTACTGTAAGTCATGTAAGTAGAATACTTAGAACTGCTGGTGAATGGTTTGGACTTCATAATATATCAGCTCACTCCATGAGAAAGACTTATGCTTATACTATCTATATGGAAAGTGGAAAAGATATTGTAGCTGTTAAAGAATTATTAGGTCATAGCAGTATAGAAATTACCAAGAGGTATCTTGGGTTAGACAGAGAAACTTATGACAAATACTCTGATAAACTCAATGGACTGATTAGGTAATTTATTATTTTTTTATAGTGAATGTTTTATTTTAAGACATAAGAACATTGAAGGTAAAGAAAATAGGTATATATATTAGAAAGCAAATTTTAAAATGAATGCAAGATTCTATATATAAATGATACATTCAAACGTAAAAATCCGAACTATAAAGATAAGTATTTAAATAATATTCGTATAAAAATAGATGCTTTTTAACATGTAATAATTATCTAAATTTATTTTGGGTAGGTGGTATAAATGGAGAAGAATAGCCAGGAAGAAACAGTAAAAAAGGTAGCAGCGCTTTATGGTATACCTGTTCATGTATTAAGTAATGTAGTAGAAATAGATGAGGTTTTATATAGAATTAATGGTATTGATTTAGCACAGGGAAAAGATAAGTCTGTTATCTATAATGGTAATCCTAATGGCTAGACACAGTGAGATATATAAAACTAAAGAGTGGCAAGAGTCAAGAAGATTTGTAATTGCTAGAGCAAATGGATTATGTGAAAGGTGTAAGAAGAAAGGCAAGGTAGTGCCAGGGAAGATAGTACATCATAAGAAGTATCTTACCTATGAGAATAAAAATGATTGGGACATAGCTTATAATCCTAATAATTTAGAATATATATGCAATGATTGTCATGAGGAAGAGCATGATAGGAGCATTGGCCTACAAAAATTTTTAACCCCCCCACCATAATTTTAATTTTAATGCTCTGGGAGACCGATAGTGGGAGGTTCAATTTCACTCGAGCCTGTGTTTTATAGAGGGGGTAGTTAAAAGGAGGTAGAATCTCATAAGTACGAACGATATAGAAAAAGATATTAGAATAAAAAAAGAAATCAGCAGACTTAAAAGACTTTTTAAAGATATGCCTAAAAGTACAATAAACAAAGTATTATCACTAATAGAGAACGCCGCATTTATGACTATTACGTTAGAAGATCTTCAAGTGGTAATAAATAAAGATGGAGCAGTTATTGAATATCAAAATGGTGAAAATCAATGGGGAACAAAGAAGAGTCCAGAAGTAGAAATATATAATACCATGATAAAAAATCATATGGGAATTATGAGGCAGTTAACAGATTTAATGCCAGGAGCACCTAATCCAAAAGATAAAAAAGAGGATGAATTTATGCAAATTCTAAAGCGTGAAAACAATGGTAAAAAAACAGATTGAGATACCTGAGTATATAAAAGACTGGCATGATTATGTTAAAGCAAAACCTAAAGTACATGGGAAAGATATTAAAAAGCTTAAGAAGTTAATTGAAAAACTTCTAAGAAGTAAAACAGTTTTTTATAACAATACAGATGTTGAAGCCTTTATTGATTTTTGTAAGCTTGTAAAACATAGAGAAGGCAGATGGGCAGGAGAACCACTTGAACTTAGCATTGAGCAGAAATATATAGCAGCTTGTGTCTTTGGTTTTAAGATATATGATACTGAATTAAATATGGTTGTAAGATATTTTAAAGAGATGGCCCTTTTAGTTGCTAGAAAATGGGGTAAGTCAACCTTTGTTTCTGCAGTAGCTGATTTTATGCTCATGTGTGATAGAGAGCCAGCAGCACAAGTATGGTGTCTTGCTACTCAAAAGCAACAAGCAGGAATAGTATATGAAGCTGCTAAAAATTTTGTGTTGGGTAGTGAAGTTTTAAAAGAATATGTAAAGACAAGAAGAGATAAAGACAATTCAGAAATGTTATTATTCCCAGCTGGAAATAGTTATATGAAGGCAGGAAGTAAAAATTCAGAATCACAAGATGGATTAAATCCACATTGCGTTGTTATTGATGAATTACATGCAATCAAAAATCGTAATACCTATGATGTATTTAGTTCAGCAATGGGTGCAAGAGCACAGCCTTTAATATTTATAATTAGTACCTTTGGATTTCAAAGAGAAGGAATATTTGATAGTGTTCTTGAAAGATGTGAAGCTGTTTTAAATGGAGAAAGCAAAGAAAGATTATTTCCTATAATTTTTAGAATTGATGATACTGATAAAGCAGAAGACAGAAAATGCTGGATAAAGTCTAATCCTGGACTTATAGAAGCAAGACCTACAATGAGTTATTTGGAAGGTGAGTACCAAAAGGCATTAAAAGACCCGGCACAGCTACCATCGTTCTTAGCTAAACATTTAAACAGAGCTAGTTCAATGTCAGTTGTTTACTTTGATTTAAGACAAGTAGATAAATGTGCAATAGATATGAATTTAGATATGCTAGAAAATAAATATGCAGTTGGTGGGGCTGACTTAGCAGAAACCACAGATTTATGTAATGCTACAGCACTAATCCCTTTGAATGGGAAATTATATTTATTTCAAAAGTATTTTATAGCCAGGCAAAGAATAGAGCAAAATTCAAAGGCTGATAAAATGGCTTATGAAAGTTTTTGTCACACTAATGCATTAGATCCCTTAAATAATGAATTGCTTAAAATATGTGAAGGAAGTTTAGTTAAAAAGAGTGATGTAACGGAATGGTTTGTAGAACTATCTGAAAAATATCAAGTTACATTTTGGAAGATAGGTGCTGATAGATGGCATTTTGATGAATGGAGCGAAGATATGGCCATGAACGGTTTTCCTAAAGAAGATAAGGACGGAAGAGGAGTACTATTTCCGGTAGCGATGGGAAGTAAATCACTTTCTCAGCCGATGAAGGAAACAAG
>JAQSYC010000004.1 GCA_029256345.1 Clostridia bacterium
AAGCAAAATATCTGAGCCATCTGACAGTCCGCCTAAAATACCACCAGAGTGATTGGTGTGTTTTTTGACATGGCCCTCTTCGCTATAGAATGCATCATTATAGTCGGAGCCAAGCATAGATGAAGCTGCGGTACCAATCCCTACTTCAAAAGCCTTAACGCCGCCTATACCCATTACAGCATAAGCTAAAGAGGCATCCAGTTTGGCAAATACCGGCTCACCAATACCGGCTTTAAGCCCTGTAATGACGCATTCTACTATACCGCCTACAGAGTCCTCATTTTTCTTAACTTCTTCAATATATGCCAAGGCTTTTTCAGCTATTTGATTATTAGGCATATTGACAGGATTGGAGGAGATTTCTGATAGATTCAGGGCGTCATCGGGCACACTGATTGGACCTATAGAGCGGGTATATGCCGTCACGGTGATACCTAACTCTAGAAGGAATTGCTTTGCAATAGAGCCAGCCGCTACCCTGGCAGAGGTCTCACGGCCAGACGAACGGCCACCCCCGCGATAATCACGTATACCATATTTCATATCAAAGGTATAGTCAGCATGGGAAGGTCTATAAACGTCTTTAATAGCTGAATAGTCGTGAGAGTGCTGATTGGTATTTCTTATAAGAAGTGCGATAGGGGTACCCGTTGTTTTGCCTTCAAAAATGCCTGAGAGTATCTCAACTAAATCAGCTTCTTTGCGGGATGTTGCCACCTTTGCATTACCCGGTTTTCTTCTGTCCATATTCTTCATAATATCTTCTACTGAGATGGCTATATTAGAAGGGCAGCCGTCAATAACGACACCAAGGGCACTGCCATGGGATTCACCAAACGTAGAAACACTAAACATTTTACCAAATATTGATCCCGACATCATAATGCCTCCTCGAATTAAAATTTTAACCAATAAAAATAATTTTAACAGACCTAAGACACATCTTCAACAAAAATTGATTAATACTTATTAAAAATGCTCAAAATAATAACAACTGATATTGAAAAATAAAGTATTTTCTTGTAAACTGTATGAGAGTATTAAATAGATTGGAGATATTACATGTATGAATTACTAAAAGTAGAAGGTCGCGCGAAAAGAGGAAGATTTCATACACCTCACGGCATCATAGAAACGCCGGTATTTATGAATGTAGCCACTGCAGCTGCTATTAAGGGCGCGTTATCTACTGAAGATTTAGAAACAATAGGTACACAGGTCGTATTATCTAATACGTATCATCTCTATCTTAGACCAGGAGATGAGCTGATTAAGGAGCTAGGAGGGCTTCATCAGTTTATGGTGTGGGACAAGCCAATCCTCACTGACTCCGGTGGATTTCAAGTATTCTCACTGGCAGCTATGCGCAAGATCAAAGAAGAGGGTGTTTACTTTTCTTCGCACATCGACGGCAGAAAAATCTTTATGGGACCAGAGGAAAGTATGCAGATTCAGTCTCATATAGCCTCTACAATAGCAATGGCCTTTGATGAATGTCCGCCGGCTTTAGCTGATCGGAACTATATCATGCCTTCTGTAGAGAGAACAACGAGATGGCTGAAACGCTGTATAGATGAAATGAACAGATTGAACGGGCTTGAGGATACCCTCAATAAAAAACAAATTCTTTTTGGCATTAATCAAGGAGGTATATTTGAAGATGTCAGAATTGAGCATGCAAAGGTTATCAGGGAATTCGACCTTCCAGGCTATGCAGTAGGAGGACTGGCAGTAGGAGAATCTCATGAAGATATGTACAGAATATTAGAAGCTGTTGTGCCGTATTTACCTCAGCATAAACCAACTTACCTTATGGGAGTGGGCACACCAGAAAATATACTGGAAGCAGTAGAGCGGGGTATAGACTTTTTTGATTGTGTGCTGCCTGCAAGAAATGGTCGCCATGGACATGTCTATACGAATCAAGGCAAACTCAACCTCTACAATCAGAAGCATCAAAATGATGCTGAGCCGATTGCACCGGATTGTAAATGCCCAACTTGCCAAAGGCATTCAAAGGCTTATATCAGGCATCTGCTTAAAGCGAAAGAGATGCTAGGGATGAGATTGTGTGTGGTGCATAATTTGTATTACTTTAATAATTTAATGTTAGAAATCCGCAATGCATTAGATGAGGGCAACTTCGAGAATTATAAAAAAATGCGTTTAGAAGGATATAAAAACAATCAAAATGGAGGAAACAAAAATGAGTAATTTATTATTAGGATTTACAGGTGTAGCAGGGGGCGGAGCAGGTATGCTTGTAACCGTTGCTTACATGGGTGTATTTTTTGGAATCATGTGGTTTTTAGTTATCAGACCTCAAAAGAAAAGAGAAAAACAAGTTGTTGAAATGCAAAACGCAGTTAAAGTAGGACAAACGGTCTTATTGCAGTCAGGGGAATATGGTAAAGTAGTAGATGTCATCAATGATCTTTTTATCATTGAGTTTGGTCTTAATAAAAGCATACGCATTCCAGTAAAGAAATCAGCGGTAGTGGGCGTACAAGAACCTAATTTAACAGTAGGCAAAAAAGTAGAACCACAGGTAGGTACAAAAGTAGTAGAAGATGATGGTGTGGAATATGAATACATTGAAGTAGAAGAAGAAGTAGAAGAAGAAACAGAAAAAAAATAAAAATATTTACCAGAAATTCATAATTTCTTAAAAAAAATAGGGTATCCTAAGGATGAAGCAAGAGAACAGAGTGTTTCTTGCCTCACAAAATCTCCCCATAATATATCTATTTTCCTGTTTGTAAAATATGAACGGAACAAAAAAAGAAGCTATTCCCCAATAGCTTCTTTTTTGTTGTTTAAAAAGATCAATCGATTACAGCATATTTCTGATTAAATCTTCAAAGGTGTCCCGTTTTCTAATGAGTCTGGTATGACCGTTGGCCTCGATTAATACTTCAGCAGGTCTAAATCTTTGGTTGTAGCATGAGGCCATGCTGTAGCCGTATGCACCAGCATCTAATAGTGCAATCAAATCCCCTGTCTCGGCTGTTGGAAGCAGTCTGTCTTTGGCAAGGATATCGCCACTTTCACAGATATTACCTACCACGGTATAAGGAGAAAGGTCAGAGGATTTTTCTGTTTGAGCATATAGTTCAATATCGTGATGTGAATCATACATAATAGGTCTTTGGATAATGTTAAAGCCTATATCACAGCCAAGGTAGTTGGTGGCACCATTGGATTTCATAGAAGTAACATGACCAAGTACGGCACTGGATTCACAAACAATATACCTGCCCGGTTCTATCTGGAACTGAACTTTTTTGCCATAAGAAGCAGCAAAGGCATGAAGCACTTCATCTAATTTTTGGCCAAGAGCCTGAATATCCAATCTATTTTCCCCATCTTGTTTATGATAAGGAATCCCAAAACCGCCTCCAAGATCAATGAACTCTAAGTCATCAAATTCTCTGGCAATGCTTAAAATAGATTCAAGACTTTGAATATAAGGAGTAGCATCCATAAATAATGACCCAATATGTTGGTTAATACCTACTAAAGTCAGATTGTAAGTTTCAAGCAGTTTCTTGACTTCATCAATCGTATCAGGGCTTACACCAAATTTGGTTTTTTTGCCGGCTGTTACAACTTTTTCATGATGACCAGCACCTATGCCTGTATTAAAGCGAATAGCTACCTTGCCGCCAGCATTGAGCTGACCATACAGTTTAAGCTGAGCAAGGGAATCCACACTGGTCGTAACGCCTCTTTCAATAGCGTAAAGCATATCTTCTTTTGTAACATTGTTTGGAATAAAGAAAAGTTCATCGCTGGTATAGCCGCTTTCAAGAGCAAGAAATATTTCACCGGGGCTCATCACATCAGCATGCAGACCTTCTTCGCGGACTATTTTTAATAGATGGATATTGGTATTAGCTTTTATAGAGTAATGAGGAACAAAGTTTTCATAAGAAACTAAGTTTTTCATCTCACGGCAGCGTGTTCTAAGAATATTTTCATTATACACGTAAAGGGGACTGCCATATTGTTCCACTAAATTAAAGACATCATTGTCACCATAAAAGTTTGTTTCTTGTGTAAAAGTGCCATTTAAAGTATACATTACATCCTCCTTAATGATTGGTTAGGGTCATAATATCTAATTCTGTTATAAAAGATTCCCGCATGAGGCGAACAAGGGACTGATTAGTTGAGTACAGACACTGAGAGCCTTCGTGGCTAAGATCACCTGTGATAACAGATTGGGTATCGATAATCATATGAAATCCTTGGGGGGACTTGTTCCTGGTCCATAGGGTTATGTGAGGCCCAAGATCCAGTGTTTTATCACACATGATTGTAATTTTTTTGGAATAGCTTATAGCCATCAGTTCTTCTCTTAAAAGCTCAATATATGCAGCCGTACTCAAAATATAAAGATGTGAATGACAAAGCAACAGGCTGTTTTTGATTTTAGAAAGTACATTATCATAACCTTTAATTGTTACATAAGGCTCAGATACTTCTAGACTTTCTGGAAAATGCTGCTCAAGCTCTAGAATCGTTTGAGACATATCACGTTTTGCACAAAGAATAAGTTCTTCTTTAGAGAGGGGAACGTATTTAGTAGACTCGCCCTCTGACACATGACATTTGCCTTTATCTTGCAAACTGTATAAAGCAGCATACACATTAGATCTTGAAATACCACTTAACTTAGCGACTTCATACCCCGTCAAATGCCCGTGTTTGCATAAAGTGATATACACGGTAGCTTCTAGGGGAGAAAAACCTATTTTTTGTAAAGCTTCATTAAAATTCATTCCATCACCTTTGTAGTAGTATTATTTAGTACTACTATAGAACAGAGTAAAAAGAATGTCAAGATAGTATGTGATATTTAGAGGGAAAATGTTCATTAAATGTCAAATCATTGAGAGAAACAACTTTGGGTTGACGAATAATTCAAGTTTATAGGTTGTTTCTCTATACAAAATACAAATATCCCCTATAATATAAAGAAAAGGGATTAAACAACAAATT
The DNA here is from genome assembly GCA_029256345.1 of Clostridia bacterium. GTDB lineage: Bacteria > Bacillota > Clostridia > Lachnospirales > Cellulosilyticaceae > FMMP01. The sequence goes on from JAQSYC010000004.1 coordinate 5,005, forward strand.
TCCTACATATTCTATATTTATACTGTAAAGAAAGGTGAGCATATGGACTTATTTGAATACATTAATGAAAAAAAAGGAAATAGTGAATCACCATTAGCTTCAAGAATGAGACCTCAAAAGCTTGAGGAGATTGTAGGGCAGGAGCATATTTTAGGATCAGATAAGCTGCTTTATAGAGCTATCTTAGCAGACAAATTACAATCCCTTATTTTTTATGGCCCGCCGGGGACAGGGAAAACGACGATTGCAAAAGTTGTAGCCCATACAACTAAAGCACATTTTATTGTCTTAAACGCCACAACGTCAGGTAAAGCTGATATTGTAAAAGCTGTAGAAGATGCAAAAGTTCAGAGGTCTTTATCAGGCAAGAAAACGATTATTTTTATAGATGAGATCCATCGTTTTAACAAAGCGCAGCAGGATGCCTTATTACCCTACACAGAGGATGGGACACTGGTCCTGATAGGTGCAACAACAGAAAACCCTTACTTTGAAGTCAATAGGGCTCTGATATCAAGATCCCTGGTTTTTGAATTAAGGCCTTTAGGGATACAAGATATTAAAAAAATTATCAAAGAAGCTATCTATCATAAGGATAGGGGTCTAGGGGTATATAAAGCCGATATTACAGAAGAGGCGATGGACTATTTAGCTATCAATACAAGCGGTGATGCCAGAAGTGCTTTAAACGCCATAGAATTAGCAGTTATGACCACTGAACGTTCAGAAGATGGCATCATACACATCACAACAGAGGTGTTAGAAGAATGTATGCAAAAAAAATTGCTCCATTATGATAAAAATGGAGACAATCATTATGATATTATTTCAGCGTTTATTAAAAGTATGCGCGGCAGTGATAAGGATGCAGCAGTTCACTATCTGGCCAGAATGATAGAAGCCGGAGAAGATCCTAAATTTATTGCAAGAAGAATTATTATCTGTGCCAGCGAAGATGTGGGCAATGCAGATCCACAGGCACTGGTTGTAGCCACCAATGCGATGATGGCAGTGGAAAGAATCGGTATGCCTGAGGGACGCATCATTTTGGCACAAGCCACGCTATACGTTGCTTGTGCACCTAAAAGTAATGCAAGCTGTCTGGCTATTGATAGAGCGATGCAGGACGTTAGAACCAAAGATATAGGCGTGGTTCCAAATCATTTAAGAGACGGACACTACAGCGGCGCTAAAGAGATGGGACATAGTGTGGGTTACCTATATGCACACGACTATCCCCATCATTATGTAGAGCAGCAATATTTGCCGGACAAACTCAAACATAGCATTTATTATGAACTGACAGAAGAAGGGTATGAAAAGCGCATTCAAAGTATGTTAGCTGAGAGACAAGGCCTTAAGAACCCATAAACATTTTGATATCTTTTACAGTAATACATTTGAGTATAAATAACATACAGATATAAAAGAGACCCAGTAGGGCACTGGCAGCCAGGGTAGCCAGTCTTAAAGAAAAACCTTCCATTAAATAAGTATGATGGATATAGAGGGTGCAGAGGGCACCAGCTGATGCAGCAATAATAGGCTTGACAATCCAGTTATTAAGGTCCACGGGTAAATCTATATTTTTAAGAACATGCCATAAGAGCATCGTGGTGACAAGTCCAGATTGTATCAATAAGGCCAGCACAAAACCTAAAATCCCCTTAATGGGAACAATAGTCAATATGATACTGATACAAACCAAGGAACCTAAGATATTGGTTTTGAAAGTTTGTTTTTGCATGCCTAGGCCGTTCATGGTCCCTGTAAGGATATTCTGCAGATAAAGAAATGGGCAGATGACAGCCAGCAACTGGAGGAGTGTCCCTACATCTTCCATACCATAACAAGCTAAAGCAATCTCTTTTGACAGGCATAAAAACAGGCTGGTGGCACCTATGCCAATCAGTGCAGAAAACTGAATGGCTTTCGAAATCATTTTTTGAAGGGTTAACTGATTATTAAAAAAAGTAAGGGTAAAGCCATGCCGCTAAATTTTCCGTAAAGGGCGAGGGCACTGCTGGCATCCAGACCAAATTTTTGCAGCTGAATAGGAATCAATATGTTTTCAAAAGATTGCAAAGCGGAAGTCAAAAATCTATTGGCTGTAATCGGAATAGCTAAAGTCAACAACGTATTAAAAGTGGTGTGGTAAAGCAAAGTTGGTTTCCGAAGACGCAGAGAGCGTTTTTTGAAATAATAAGCTGTAAAGGAAAGTATAAATGAAAAAACTTCTCCTACACACATCCCTAAAACGCCAAGAGCGCAGGCATACTCGAGACCTTTAGGGATAAAAAAACCTGCAAACACATAGATAACGACCATTCGTGCAGCTTGTTCTACAATTTGGGCAAGAGCAGATACAGACATCTCTTGACGACCTTGGAAGTACCCTCGGATACAGCAGGCAGCCGACATAAAAGGGATACAAGTAGCCAATATTTTGAGAGAGAGCGTAGTAACAGGTTCATGAATATAATAAGTGGCAATAAAAGGAGCAAAGGTATACAGAGCTAAAGAGAGTATAATGCTTAGAGTTAAGGCAAGTATTAAAGAGACTCTCAGAATTCTGATAGCATTACTGTGCTCATTCCTGGAGGTTTGTTCAGCAACCATTTTAGAAACTGCAAGAGAAATACCGGCAGAAGAAGCAGCCCATAAAAGCATGTAAATAGGAAAGAGCAGTTGGTAAAGGCCCATACCTTCTGCTCCCATAATATTGGACATATAGACTCTGAATCCAAAACCTAAAAGGCGGGTAATGAGGCTCGCAGCAGTTAAAATCAGTGTGCCGGTGATCAGTGTATTTTTTTTCATAGAGACTCCTTTCATAGTTGAGTAAAAAGTGTAGCTAGTACAATTTATGAGAGGGAATAGGCAAATATGAAAATAATCAATAAAAAGGATGAATATTTAACTTAAAAGTTGAGCAAAGAGCAATAATTATATATAATGGGACTAAGGGGTATGTAAAGTGGAGGTGAGTTAAGATGGAAATGAAGAACTGGAAGCAAATCCTATTACCCTATACACAAGCGGTAGAGGAGCTAAAGGTCAAGTTTAAAAGCATTAGAAGTGAGTTTATAAGCTTGGATGAATACTCACCTATTGAGTTTGTCACGGGGAGAGTAAAGAAAATATCTAGTATTTTAGAAAAAGCTAAAAAGAAAAATATACCCATTGATGAAGTAGAGGAAAAAATAGAAGATATAGCGGGTATCCGCATCATGTGCCAGTTTGCAGAAGACATTTATAAGGTGATAGATATTATAAGAGCCAGGCATGGCAAGGATCTTTATGTAGAAGAGGAAAGAGATTATATTACAAATATAAAAAGCAGTGGCTATAGAAGTTATCACATGATTATAAAATATCCATTACAAACAGGGCATGGGGAAAAAATGATTTTTGCGGAAATACAAATTAGAACCCTAGCCATGAACTTTTGGGCAACGATAGAACATTCTTTAAGATATAAATATAGGCAAAATATGCCGACTAACATACAAGAAAGGCTGACTAAAGCGGCGGAGGCAGCTTATCTTTTGGATCAGGAGATGTCACAGATTCGAGATGAAGTGCTTAAATGTCAAGAGTCTTTTCAATTGGAATCTAATCTCATAGCCGATATTTTTAGTAGTATTCAAACGTTAAACAATAAAAATACTGCCAAGGATATGAATGAAATCTATGAGATGTTTTGGAGCTTGTGGGAAGAGGGCGATATGAATAAATTAAGAGAATTCAGTGAGGGGCTACAGCAGCCAACATAAGATATTAATCCATTATAGGAGGAAAAACAATTGCCAATTAGAGTTCCTGATGCATTACCTGCAATAGAAATATTACAAAAAGAAAATATCTTTGTAATGGACGAAAATAGAGCGGTTACACAAGATATTAGAGCACTGAAAATAGCAGTGCTTAATCTTATGCCAATCAAACAAGAAACAGAAGTACAATTACTAAGGCTCCTTAGCAATACCCCTCTTCAGCTGGACATTACCTTGCTAAGGCCTATATCTCATGACAGTAAAAATACATCACAGGAATATCTTGAAGCTTTTTATAAGACATTTGATCAAATTGAACATTTGAAATTTGACGGCATGATTATCACTGGTGCCCCAGTGGAACAGCTTGAGTTTGAGAAAGTGAATTATTGGAGTGAATTGGTAGAAATTATGGAATGGACTAAGAAGCATGTAACGTCTACTTTTCATATTTGCTGGGGTGCTCAGGCGGGACTTTATTATCATTATGGGGTACCTAAATATCAATTGGCACAAAAAAAGTTTGGCGTTTTTGAACATCAAATTATTCATTTTGAAAAACTTCTTCAAGGGATGGATGATGTTGTTTATATGCCCCATTCCCGCCATACAGAAGTGACTAAAGAAGAAATACTTGCATGCAAAGACCTTAAGCTGCTATTGGAGTCGGAAGAAGCGGGCGTTGCGCTTGTGATATCCAAAGACGGCAGACAGATCTTTGCGACAGGGCATGCAGAATACGATCCCCATACCCTTGGTAAGGAATACGTAAGAGACTTGCAAAAAAAACTGCCTATCAATTTACCTAACAATTATTATATAGATGACGAAGTTGAAAAAGGAACAATGGTACGCTGGCGTTCACATGCCTATATTTTATTTTCTAACTGGCTTAATTATTATGTATATCAAGTTACACCGTATAATTTAGATGAAATACGATAAACTAAAGATAATATTAGCATTGTTATAAAACTTAAATATTGGTATAATAATCTAAGGAATTAAAGGAGCTGATTGTATGAAAACTAGAATCAAAGAGTTTCCATTAACATTAGAGGAGGTTAAAAACCTAATGAAAAAAGAAAATTCAAAAAAAGTCATTTGGATTAGTCTTGCAATAGGTGTTATTATAGCGCTAGTTGGAGTTATTATCTGGCTTGCAAAAAAAAGCTGCAAGGACATAGAAGAACATTACGAATATTTTGACGATGAATATGATGAATCGGAAGAGTATGATGAATACGGTGATTTCGATGAAGAAATTTATGAAGATGATGATGTAGAATATGTTAAGATTAAAGATTTCATGAATTATTCTGAGGATGAAAAAATGCCTGAAGAAAAGTTAGAAGAAACTGAGGAAGATAAAGAATTATAGAACAAAAAAATATAAATAAAAAAGTCTTGCATTCTTAAGCAATAGAATGTAAGGCTTTTTTGTTTAAAAAATTTGTATATTTTAACTATTTTGACAACAATATTTTACATGGATATAATTGTAAAAAAAAGATATGATTTAAATAAATATAAGATATACATAGTAATTAATAGAGGAGGGTGTTGGATGGGACTAAAGATTTCTAACCAACAAGTTAATGGGAAAGATGTATCTATCACTACTTTATTTGAAGAACAAGCTGTAAATACTCCGACTGATATAGCCATTCGATTTCAAGGAAAAGGGTATACGTATGAGGAAATAAATAAAAAGAGTAATCAACTAGCTAGATATCTGCAGCATCAGGGAATCGGTAATGAAACATTAGTAGGAATATGTCTTGAAAGATCACAAAAGATGGTTATAGTACTTCTAGGCATACTTAAAGCTGGCGCTGCTTATGTACCATTAGAACCCACGCACCCCATTGAGCGTAATAAGTGGATATTACAAGATGCAGCTATACAACATGTCATTATTGAAGAAAAACTTGCAGAATATTATAGAGATGATTTTATTAGACTTATCTGCATAGAAGATGAAAAAAATGAAATAGAAAAAGAGTGTCAAGATTATTTGGCGAGGAATTTTGAAAAGGATCAGTTAGCTTATATTATTTATACATCAGGCTCAACGGGAAAACCAAAAGGAGTTCAGGTTTTTCAAAAAAGTGTAGTTAACCTTTTGAACCATATGAAAGAGATGCTTAATGTAGTAAAAGAGGATAAGTTATTAGCCGTAACAACAATTACTTTTGATATATCGGTACTTGAACTGTTTTTGCCACTCTGTACAGGTGCGTGTTTAGTTATTGCAGAAACTCAGACTGCTTTAGATGGACAAAAATTAAATAAATTATTTGAGAGTGAAGCGATTACAATTATGCAAGCTACACCAGTTACATGGTACATGTTGTTAGAGGTACATTGGCAAGGCAATGAAAAATTAAGGATACTTTGTGGAGGGGAGCCATGGACAAGGAAATTGGCTGATCAATTAGTAGATCAATGCATATCACTTTGGAATGTTTATGGACCGACAGAAACGACGATATGGTCTACAATGGGAAGAATCATAAAGGGAGAGGGGCCTTTGACGATAGGACAACCTATTACAAATACAGAATTATATATCTTAGATGAAACGATGAAAGAGGTTTCAGTGGGAACAATAGGGGAATTATATATAGGAGGAATAGGTGTAGCAAAAGGATATTTAAACAACTATGAGCTTACAAGGGAGAAATTTATACCCAATCCTTATTCGGGTCATATGGGAGATAGATTATATAAGACTGGTGATATAGTAAGACTGCTAGAAAATGAAGAGATAGAATATGTAGAGCGTGTAGATTTTCAAGTGAAAATAAGAGGATTTAGAATAGAATTAGGTGAGATAGAAAACATTGCTGAACAGCATGAAATGATTCAGAAAGCAGTAGCAGTTGTAGCTAATGATCAATATGAAAACAAACAAATCCGTCTTTTTATTCGTATTCTCAACAGGGGATATGTAAGTGAAGGAGATATAAGAAATCATATTAAGAAAGCATTGCCGCCCTATATGGTCCCTAATCTCATACAGTTTGTTAACGAATTTCCAATGACAGAAAACGGCAAAATAAATCGTAAGACATTATCAGAAAAGAGTATGTTAACAAGCAGAGAAGGATATCACTATGCATCTCCTCAGACACCTATGGAAAAGGACATTGCAGCTATATGGACGGAACTACTAGATGTTCAAGACATCGGGATTTATGATAATTTCCTTGAACTAGGTGGACATTCTCTTATGGCAAATCGGTTATTGATTAGATTAAATCATTTATTTAATACAGACTTGACACTGTTAGAAATATTAACGAGTGATCTTAATATTGCATCAATGGTTAGCATGGTTGAAGACAAGCTTATGGGAAATATGAATGAAGAAGAGATACAGAGCCTATTAAGCGAAATCAATGATTTGACAGATGATCAAATACAAGAGCTTCTCAAAGGAACTACAATATAGGGTAATATGAGAACTGATAGAAGTAGGGAGGGATTAATACGTCAGTGATTTTACTTGTAACACACTGGACAGGCGGAGATGTGTTACCATTCATAAAGATGGGGGTAAGACTGAGAAAAGAGGGGCATTGCGTAGTATTATTTACCCATTGTAAATATGAAGAAATAGCCAAACAGCGTGGTTTAGCATTTGAGGCATTAGATACAATGGAAGAATTTGAAGAGATGAATAGAGATTTATGGATGTTAACAGATCCCATTCATGATAAAGAGTCTGTTTTAAAGTTTAATCATAAGTATCATGGAAAGGAGAGGCTACTACGGGAATATAAAAAGATAGTACCTTATTGTAAGAAAGAGGAAGTCTTTATTCTAGCGAGACACCGCTCCAGTATAGCTGGTTTATTAGTGGCAGAGAAGTTGCGTATACCCTATGCATCTGTGGTTCTAGCGCCTAATTACCTAGATCATATGATACTTCATGAAGAGCTATTTGGTAAAGAAATGATTGAAGAAATAAATAGTGCAAGAGATATTCTAGGCCTTTATAAGATAAAAAGTTGGAAAGATTGGCTTTATTCACCCAAAGTTTTTTTAGGTGTGTGGCCAAGCTGGTTTGCTAAAAAAGAGCCTACTTGGCCAAATACATTAATCCCTATTGGTTTTATGCAAGGAGAGAAAACAGATGGAAATGCTTATGAGAGATTTGATGTGGAAGTCAAAAGAATGCTTGAAAGGAATAAGCAAATAGTACTTATTACAGGGGGAAGCAGTCGAATGATAGCAGCTGAATTTTATGCTGTGGCGGCTAAAGCTTGTGAGATTGCAGGATGTCAGGCTATATTGGTAACCCATTATGATGAGCAAGTCCCTTTACCACTGCCTGATGGAATGATATATGTCAAAAATATAGATATGCCTTATTTAATGAAATATGTTTCTATCATTATTCATCATGGGGGAATGGGGACATTAAGTGAAGCTTTAGAGGCAGGAGTGCCTCAAATCATTCTACCACATATTACAGATGGGCCAGACAATGCACATAGACTGTCTGCCTTGGGCTTAGCCAAAGTATTTCCTTTGTTACGATGGGATGCTTATAAGATAGCTGAAGCTTTACAAAGTGATTTGATTACTCAGCTAAAACATAATAGTACAGAGTATGCAGAAAGGATGAAGCGGGATCAAGTATCGAATTGGATAACATTAATAGAAAATAGTGCAATAAATAAAGAGTATATTACATCTGATTTAGCAGAACAGAATAAAGAGAGGAAAAAAGAAGAAGTAAAAAGTATTTCATCAAAGACCAATTTAACTGCTCAGCAGAAGCTATATCTTATCAAACAGAAATATGGTTATTAGGGGGAAGAAGATGGGGAATATAGTTATTACGACACATTGGTTAGATGGGGATGTGATTCCTTTTATTCGCATAGGGGAAGTACTGAAGAGAAGAGGGCATCAAGTTACATTGCTTACTCATTGTTATTTTAAGCCAATGGCAGAAAAATTAGGACTTAATTTTGAACCGTGGGATACAGAAATGCAGTATGAAAAACTTGTTCGGATGATGAATGGGGATATTAATTCGCTAAAAGGGGACAGGGAAAAGCTAGAAGAATTCAGGCAAGAATTTGAGAGTAATGAAGTGAGAATAAAAGAGTATGAAAAAGTTATAAAATATTGTACGGATCAGCATACGGTTATTTTAGCTAAAAACAGATCTAGTATTGCTGCACTATTGGCAGCTGAAAAGTTAAATATTCCCATTGCATCAGTGTTTATGAATCCTACAGAGGTCTTATCAATGAGGAGTTACGGGCAATTGTATGGAAAACAGGATATGATTCAGTTAAATGAATTAAGGAGAGCTGTAGGAATTAGTGAAACAGAAGATTGGTTTAACTGGCAAAGTAGTCCTAAAATGAACATAGCATTGTGGCCGCAGTGGTTTGCAGATTCTAGTGAATATTGGCCCAAAACATTAATTTATGCAGGATTTCCTGTTGCAGAAGTATCAGATCGTATTTCTGGTCAAATACCAAAAGAGATTAATGAGATGGTGCATAACAATGAAAAGGTTATTCTCATATCAGGGGGGACAACAAAGATGCTTCATAAAGATTTTTACCCTGTAAGTATAGAAGCCTGTCGACTACTAGAAAAGCCTACTATAGTATTAACGCGATACAGAGAACTGCTGCCCCAAAGGCTCCCAGATAATGTGAAATGGTACGACTACCTGCCCCTTGATAAAATAATGCCTTTTTTGGGAGGAATCATTCATCATGGGGGTATAGGGACTTTGAGCGGTGCACTAAAAGCAGCGTTGCCACAAATTATTTTACCCTATTTTGTAGATAGGCCCTTCAATGCAAGTCAGGCTAAATCTCTGGGAATAGCAGAATATTTCCCCATTCATAATTGGATGCCAGACGCTATTTGTGAAGGGATCAAAAGAATGCTAAATGCTGACGTTAAAGAGAGGTGTAGGGTATATGCTGATAGAATGGAAGAAAATTTTGGAGTTAGCCAAGCAGCAGACTGGGTAGAAAAGCTCATTGATAACCCAGATTATATTTTAAAAATAGATAATCCTTGTAAAAAACCTATAGAGTTACAAGAAGGATCTCTAAACAAAAGTCAAGAATACGCATATAGTCTAAAGCATAAGGCAAAACAGTTGGATTTAAATAAAAAAGCATTACTGATGAAGCGGCTGCAAGAGAGGGGGAATAAAAAGGATGAAAAAGTCATCTGAATACCAAATGAGTTCACTTTCGCCAGAAAAGAGACAAGCTTTATTGAATTTATTGAGTCATAAAAGAGTCAATTCATTAAGTAGCAGAAGTATTACACCACTAGAAAGACTAAAGGAAATCAATTCATTTCCCGCCTCTTTCTCCCAAAGAAGATTATGGTTCATCAATCAACTGAAGCCAGACAGTATAGAATACAATATACCCTTTGCTTATAAAATAAAGGGTAAGCTTGATGTAAAAATTTTAGAAAAAAGTATTTTAGAAATTATGAAAAGGCATGAAATTTGGCGTACTTGTTTTCAAGAAGCAGATGGAGAACCTATACAGGTTGTATATGAAAAAGCTACAAATAATATACAGTACTATGATTTAAGAAACTTGAAAGAAGACCAAAAAGAAGAAAAAGCTTTTAAAATAGCCAGAGAGGCTTCGCACTTTATTTTTAATTTGAAGGAAAATCCACTTATTAAATTTACACTTATATGTAAGTCCGATACGGAATACATATTGGTCATTGTAGCACATCATATCGTAATAGATTCATGGTCAATTGATATTTTTAAAAAAGAACTTACCGTTTTATACGAGGCAATGAGTAAGAATGAGGAAGCAATATTACCTGTGCTTAAAATACAATATGCTGATTATGCTGTATGGCAGAAGGGTCAATTAGAAGAAAGTATTATAAAAAACAAAGTAGAATATTGGCGGTCAAAACTGCACGATAAGATGGAAACGTTAAATATGCCAACGGATTATACAAGGCCCTCTATCCGGAGCTTTAATGGACAAGCTTATTATTTTACGCTCTCCAAACCGTTGTCAGATACTGTTATAAAAACAGCTGTCAGCAATCGTTGTACGCCGTTTATGTTATTATTAGCGGTCTATCAAGTACTTTTTTATCGCTATACCTACCAAGAAAGAATTGTGGTAGGATCTTCGATTTCAACCAGGCAGTCAAAAGAAACAGAAGACCTAATAGGTTTTTTTGTTAATAATTTAGTTTTTAATTCTAAAATAGAGTCAGAACTAAGTTTTAAAGACTACTTACAGACAGTGAAAGAGGAAGTATTAAATGCTTATGAACATCAAGAAGTACCGTTTGAGAGATTAGTGGAAGAATTAAGGCCAGAGAGAGACTTAAGCCGAACGCCTATCTTTCAGGTGATGTTTAATTATCTTAATGTACCCAATTCCCACTCAGAGATAAAAGGTCTTCAATTAGAGCCTTTTGGTCTTGGCGGAAGTAAAGCGTCAGTAGATATAGATTTGTTTGGATGGGAAAGTGAAGGAATAATACATTTTAATTTAGAATATAATACAACACTTTTTAAACAAGATACCATCATGAGATTAAGCAAGCAATATGTCACACTTTTGGAAAGTGTGACAGAAGCACTGGAAATGCCGATAGGGAGACTTGATTTATTATCAGAACAAGAAAAAGATACATTTTTATATAAAAATCATTTAACGTTAGAGAAAGGGACACAGGGAGTTAATTTTCATACTTTATTTGAAAAACAGGTTGAAAGGATTCCAGAGAGTATAGCAATTAGTTTTGAGGGAACGGGGATAACTTATAGACAACTTAATGAGAGAGCTAATCAATTGGCACATTTTCTTATAAGCATAGGTATTGCGGAAGGTAAGAAAATTGGACTTTTTATGGATCGTTCTATTGAAATGGTTGTGAGCATCATTGCTGTTTTAAAATCCGGTGCATGTTATATCCCACTGGATCCTATTTATCCTAAAGAAAGGATAGAAAAAATTGTTGAAAATGCTCAGTTATTAACGGTACTTGCTCAAAGAGTATTGTTGGCTGACTTTCCAATAAAAACGACTATAAAACTATTATGTATTGAGACACTTTTGCAAGATATAAGCAGTTATAGCTTAGAAAATCCTCGTTTAGCATTAAATGATGAGGCCCCTATGTATATCATTTTTACATCCGGTTCAAGTGGTGAACCTAAGGGTGTTGTGGTTGAGCATAGGAATTACAGCAGCTATTTAATCAATATTATAGATCGTTTGAGAGTAGATAGACCTCTAAGTTTTGCTATGGTATCCACATTTGCAGCAGATTTAGGAACAACCAATTTGTTCGTGCCGTTAGCTACAGGGGGAAGTACTCACATTATTTCATATGAATGCTCAACGGACCCAGAAAAGTTCTCAGATTATTTCAGAAAAAATAGTATAGATGTCATGAAATTGGTGCCAAGCCACTTTGAAGCTTTATATCATATACAAAATCCAGAAGATATCATTCCAAATCGTATGATTATATTTGCTGGAGAACCTTGCAAATGGGAAATTGTAGAAAGTATCAAACGTTTGAAGCCAAATTGTAGAATCTTAAATAATTATGGACCTACAGAAACAACAGTAAGTGTATTGGCACATGAGGTTAACCTAGCCGATGACAATGTGGGGAAAGGATATGTTCCACTGGGGGTACCTCTAAGCCATGTTTATGTATATGTTTTAGATCAGTATATGCAGCTTGTACCAAAAGGAATAACAGGAGAATTATTTATTGGAGGAGAGAGTGTAGCTAGAGGATACCTTGGAAAAGAAAGTTTGACAGCAGAAAAATTTATTGAAAATCCTTTTATAGGAGAACCAGCTAGAAGATTATATCGTACAGGAGATCAAGTAAGGTATTTAGATAACGGGGCTATAGAGTTTATTGGAAGAATAGACAGACAGGTCAAAATTAGGGGGTATAGGGTTGAACCAGAAGGAATCGAATATGTGCTCAAATCATATCATTTGATTCATGAAGCAATCGTTACAACTTTTGAAGATGAGCTGTTAGATAAACGTTTAGTTGCCTACTTGGTTCTGACTCAAAGGCAAGAAACATTTAAATCAAACGAAGTCAAAAGATATTTGAAGACCAGGCTACCAGACTACATGATTCCAGCCTTTTTTGTATTGTTAAAGGAAATTCCGCTAAATAGTAATGGCAAGATTAATTATACCGCATTGCCCCTACCGTATAGGCATAGAGAGGAAGCAGAGGATGACTATACAGAACCTAGAAATCAATTGGAAAAAGAGCTTACACATATTTGGGGTGAGATATTAGGAGTAAGTAAGGTGGGGATAGATGATAATTTCTTTGATTTAGGGGGAGAATCATTTAAAGCAATTAAAGCTGTGAGGAAAATAGGGAAACAAGTTAGTGTCATTGAGCTGTTTAGATACCCAACTATACGTCAGCTTGCTGACAGATTAAATGATACGGCTACAGTTGTGCAGGAGGGGCGGTTGATTGAATTAACGAAGGCTGATGGAAAGGAAAAATGGATTAATTTAATCTGCTTTCCATTTGCAGGGGCCAGTGCCATAGCTTTTCAACCTTTGGCAGATGTCCTTCCCAACAATTGCAGTTTGTACGCTGTTAAACTGCCAGGACATGATTTTAGCGTGCCAAATGATATACATATACCTTTGGAGCTTTTGGCGAATGAGTGCTTAGAAGAAATAAAAATAAAAGTAAAAGGGCCTATTGCTATTTATGCCCAGTGTGTGTCAGGAGCATTAGGCCTTAGATTAGCCTATTTGCTTGAACAAGAGGGAGTAAAGATAATAAGTTTATTTGAGGCGGCTAATTTCCCATCTCCGAGACTGCCAGGGAAGATTTTTGAGTTATGGTCTAAAATAGTGCCGGCAGATAGATGGATATCGAATAGAGTTTATAGGGAAACACTTAGAAGTATAGGGAACTCTGATGAAACAGAAAATGGGAAGGAAGAGGATTTTATTATTAATGGCATAAGGTATGAGGCAAGACAGGCCGAAAATTATTTCTCAAGTCATTATTACCGCAAAGATTTAATACCTCTTAAGTGTCCTATATGTTGTATCATAGGAGAACGGGATCGTACTACAGAGTTTTATGAAGAGCGTTATCATGAGTGGGAAAAGTTTTCTCACTGTGTCAAGTTAAAAACAATTGAAAATGCCGGACACTTTTTTCAAAAATATCAAGCGAGAGAACTAAGTGGTATTATTATCGAAGAGATTATATCTGTGCTTCAACCAGAATCAATGAGTGATGTTGTGCCAGAGTTAACCAAACAGGAAGAAAAAATGGTATACAATAGTTCAGCCGATGCTCATTTATCTACCCAATCCCCTAGTATAAGCCTATTCTTATTTATTATTTTAGGACAGATTATTTCTATTGTAGGGTCAAATTTATCAGGTTTCGCTTTGGGCGTGTGGATTTATCAGAAGACAGGATCAATCACCCAATTCAGTTTAATTTCTTTGTGTGCATTGTTACCAAGTATTTTATTGGCCCCAATAGGTGGAGCCATCGCAGATCGATGGGATAAACGGAAGATCATGATTGGAAGTGATGTTTTTGGTATTTTAGGTTCATTATTAGTTTTTTGCATGTTTTTATTGGGTAATCTTCAAGTTTGGCATATTTGTATTGCTGCAGCATTAGGGTCTATAGGAGCGACTTTTCAAAGACCAGCGTTTCTTTCGGCAATTCCGCAAATAGTACCTAAACAATATATAGGACAAGCCAATGGAATTATTCAACTGGGTATGTCGGGGGGAGAAATGTTAGGACCCATATTAGGGGGACTCCTCATTGTGATTTTGGGACTAAAGGGTATTATTTTATTGGATGTCATTTCGTGCTTGGTGTCTGTAGCTACTTTGTGTTTGGTTAGATTTCCAAAGGTATTATTTAAAAAAAGAGAAGAACCTTTTATAAAAGAACTTATAGGGGGATGGCGTTATATTGCTAAAAGAAGAAGTTTTGTTATTATGATCATTTTCTTTGTTGTTTCTAATTTTCTTATGAGTATGGTTACTGTTTTATTCACACCTTTAGCAACAACATTTACATCAACTAAAGTATTAGGAATCGTTTTGGCTGCCAATGCAGCTGGCGTCTTAATAGGGTCTATGGTTATGAGTCTATGGGGAGGGACTAAGAGAAGGGCAGATGGAATGGTTGGGTATGTTATTTTGACAGGACTATCCATTATAGTTGCAGGAATAAGACCTTCACCGATTTGGGTAGGGTTAGGATTGTTTTTGTTTGGATTCTCGGTTGCTTTTATTGATACACATTGGCAGATCTTGATTCAGTCAAAAGTAGGACTTGAGTTACAAGGAAGAGTTTTTTCAATTAATCAGATGTTAGTGTTTGCAATGAGACCGTTGGCCTTTTTGATGGCAGGCCCTATATGTGAAAAAATTTTAAAACCTTTTATACAAAATAATAATGTATTTACAAAAATAACAAGTAGGCTAGTTGGAGCAGGCGAAGGTCGTGAGATGGGATTGTTCTTTTTGATAATTGGAGGTATATTGACGATTTGGGGATATCTGGGTTTTTGTTTTAGGCCGCTGCGTTATATGGAGGACGTGCTCCCAGATGCTATACCAGGAAGTATTATCTTAAAAGATAAAGATAAAATGCAAGCTCTTGCAGAAAAAGAAGTAAGAAATAGACCTATAGATAGTCAAGTAGGAGAAACGAAAAATATAACAACAACTATGAATTGAGAAAGGAAGAGTCGTTATGAAAACAGTTTATCTTACAGTGGATGATGGTCCATCTGATCACAGAAAACAAAGAGTAGATATTTTAAAGAGCAGAGGCATTCAGGCTATTTGGTTCTGTGTGGGAAAAGCTATGGAAGAAAAAGAGGAAGCAGTGCTATATACTATTGAACAAGGAGGGATTATAGCCAATCATTCCTATAACCACCCTCGTTTTTCAGAAATTTCTTTAGAGGAATGTTATGATCAAATATATAAGACGGATTTAATTATTGAAGCAATTTATAATAAGGCATGTAAAAAAAGACCTGCTAAGTGGTTTAGATTTCCTTATGGGGATAAAGGAGTTAAGAAAGATTTTTTTAGTCCAATATATAGCCAAGAGGAGCTAGAGCGGATAAATAAAATACAAGATTTTTTAAAAGCTCTAGACTATACTATATTAGATTTTAAGCAAATTACTTATGATTATTATCAGAAGTTAAAACAACTTAATCACTTGGACTGGTACTGGACATATGATGTAATGGAGTGGTGTACTTTTCAAGAAGATGCACCTTTTAAAATAAGAGCACTAGAAGATGTTCTAGAGTTAATGGATTTAGATTTTCCACAAAGAGGTGCAGGACTAAATACTTTGTCATCAGAGGATATTATTGTGATACATGACCATCCGCAGACTACTTTTATGTTTGAGTCTATTATTGATAAGCTCATAAGTAAACAACTTATTTTTGAGAAAATTATTTAAAATGGAAAAGATAGACAGGATGTCTATATATGCTGTAAAAATAACAGATAGTAAAGATAATCAATTGATTAATACAGTGGTGCCGAGGCTGTCTTTAGAAGTTCAAGAAAAGATTAAAAGGTTAAAGAGGAAAGAGGATAAAATGAGATCGGTGATAGGGCAGCTGCTAATCAGAACAGCTGTTTGCGAGGAACTGTGTGCGAGAAAAGTTTTATTGATTGAAAAGACACCTTATGGCAAACCTTTTTTAAAAGAGTATCCATCAATTCACTTTAATTTGTCTCATTCGGGACAATGGGTAGTATGTGTTGTGCACTATTTGCCTGTTGGAATTGATATTGAAAAAATGGAAGAAATAGATTTAGGCTTCATTAAAGAGATACTGACACAATCAGAGTACAGACAAATTGCTAACAATCCAGAAGAGAAAATAAAAGAATTGTTTTATGAGATATGGGTCGCTAAAGAAAGTGCAGTAAAAGCACTAGGCAAAGGACTTTATATGCCTTTTAATCAATTTGAGTTTTTATGGGAGGATAAAAAGTACACAGTATTACCTAAAGACTATACTCATAGATCTTTATATTTTAAACAGTATAGACAGTTTCAAGGTTACAAATTGGCGGTATGTGCTTATACAGAAGATTTTCCAGATAAAATCATTTTAAAACAAAGGGATCAGCTTTTAGATAATTTCTTAGCAGTAAATAGTATGAAAAAGGAATGAGTGAGAGTAATTTCTCAATCATTCCTTTTTCATTGTGAGCTGCTTTAATTTGGTGAGCAGTTTGTCATTTTGTTTAGGTTTTAAAAAACAAAATCTTATATAGCGGTCATCTAAAAAAGGAAAAGAACTGGCATTACGAATCAGCATGCCTTCCTTCATACAAGCCTCTAAAATAGTATAAGAGGTGATGGCGGGATTAAGTATTTTTAAAAGAACAAAGTTGGCTGCAGGGACAAACAGCTGCAGAGCATCGTTGCTTGTAAGTTCTTTGATAACACGGTTTCTTTCTGCCACAAACAGTTGATGGGTCTGGCTGATGTAATCCGTATCTGTCAGCATCACTTGGGCCGCGAAAGCAGCAAGGCTGTTGATGGTCCAAGGGTTTTGAAGGTGTTCAATAGAAGTTTTGAGTGCGCCATTTGAGCAAAGACCATACCCAAATCTCAGGCCAGGGGAGGAAAAAAATTTAGAAATGCCTCGTAAGACCAGTAGGTTATCGTGCTGAGCAATGAGAGGAACTGCAGAGTAAACAGTAGGGTCATCACAAAACTCAATATAGGTTTCATCAATCAGAGTGAAAATGTCATGTTTTTTTGCAGTATTTAAAATAAGTTCAAGGTTTTCCATAGTAATGCCTGTGCTGGTAGGGTTGTTGGGATTACATAAAATAAGCATGTCAAAGGAAGCGTCAAGGGTATGGATAAGTTTTGAAGGATCAAGGATAAAGGAATCCTGTGCTTTTAGTTCAAAGTATTCACAGGTGCCTCCAAGAAGTGTTATTTCACGTTCGTACTCAGAATAGGTGGGGCCTAGGACAAGAACTTTTTGGGGTTTAAGGGTTTTGATGGACACCGAAATCAGCTCAGTAGAACCGTTGCCAACAATAATATGTGAGGGGTTCACTGAGCAATAATGACTTATTTGCTTTTTAAGATGGGTATAATGTTTATCCGGATAAGTTGTAATAAGGTCAATGTTTGCCATAAGAGCCTCCTTTGCTTTAGGAGATACCCCAAGGGGGTTAATATTACCGCTAAAATCCCAAATGCTATTTCTGTCTATGTTGTAAAATGCAGAAGCTGCATCTAAATCTCCGCCATGCAAATAATGTTCGCTTTTCATAGGATTCGCCTACTTTCTTAATTTGAAAAATGAATACTAATACTATACTATACTCATATCTTAAAGTCAAAGCGTATAAAAAGAGGTATATTTTGAAGTGAAAAGATGGTATACTTATAGTCAATAACTTGGACTGAAATCAAACAGACACAAAGGAGAAAAGCCGTTGTGTCTGTTTTTATCGGAAGAGGTTTCAGATGAGAAAGACATACTTATAGTAGGAGATGAAACGATGAGGGTAATAATTGCTGAAAAACCTTCGGTAGCTAAAAATATAGCAGATGCACTTAAAATAAAAACAAGAAATGATGGATATTTTGAAGGTCAGGAGTATTTGATTACTTGGGCTTTTGGACATCTTCTGGAGCTTTTTGATGCGAAAGACTACGATGAGAAAATGAAAATATGGCGTCTTGAAAATTTCCCTTTTATACCAGATGCTTTCCAGTATAAAGTAAAAGAAAATAAGCAGAAAAAAACCACTGACTTAGGGGCGAAAAAACAGCTGAAGTGTATTAAAACACTGATTAACAGACAGGATGTAGAAGGGGTTATATCAGCTTGTGACTATGACAGAGAAGGACAAATCATAGCAGATATTATTTTTGCATACCTTAAAGTAAAAAAACCTATTTATAGACTACTCCTGAATGAATGGACAGAAAAAGAAGTGGTTAAAGGCATCGAACAGATTGTTCCTAACAAACAGATGAAACCTCTGCAGGATGCGGGAATCAGCAGGCAGCAGGCAGATTGGCTTATAGGGATTAATCTAACATCTGTTGCCACACTTAAATACGGGGGGAAGGGACAGCTTTTAAATGTAGGACGTGTTCTTTTACCTACTTTAAAGATGATTTATGACAGAGATATTGAAATAGAAAATTTTAAACAAGAGCCTTACTATAAATTAGCTGCTAGGTTTGAAAGAGATGACATAAGTTATGAAGGTACCTATACCGAAGATAAAAAAGATAAATTCGAAGATAAGGCCTATCTCGAACAAATCAAAAATGATGTCACCAATAAAGGGGCAGTCATTACTAAAAAAGAAGTGGTACAGAAGACGGAATATCCTCAAAGTTTATTTAATCTATCGGCTCTGCAAGGTTATATAACCAGTAAATATCAGGGCTTTACCTCAGATAAAGTTTTGACCATTGCGCAGTCCCTTTATGAAAAAAAATATATTACCTATCCAAGAACGGCAAGCAGTGTATTAGACGAAAGTCTTGTAGATAAAGCGAGAAGTGTACTTAATGTGTTAAAAAAAGGTCTGCCTTTTGAAGAAGAGATTAAATTTGTTGTGACTAAAAAAGTATTCAACAGCAGCAAGGTAGAAAGCCATAGTGCGATTATACCCACTTATATTATTCCAAGGAATTTATCACCGCAGGAAGAAAAAGTCTATTTGGCTGTAAGAAATAGATTTTTGGCACAATTTATGCCTCCGGCAGCAGTAGAGGAGACTGTTTTATATACCACTGTTGATGAGACAGACTTTGTTTTTATCACCAAAGGAAAAATTCAAAAAGAATTGGGGTATAAAAAAATAGAACAAGAACAAACTAAGGATGTTATCTTGCCAGATGTCAACGAAGGCCTAAAAGTATCTGTACAAAATCCAGTGGTAACAGAACACAAAACAAAACCCCCTGCCCCTTATACAGAAAAAACCTTACTTAGAGCAATGGAAACTTGTGGTAAGCAATTTAAGGATGAAGAGCAAAAGGAAAATAGTGAACTGATGGAAGCTATTTTAAGCGGTTTTAGTATCGGAACGCCGGCTACCAGAGCTGAAACCCTCAAAAAACTTAATACAACCGAATATACAGTGATGCAAAAAAAGAATATAAGATGTACACCAAAAGGAAGATACATTATAGAAACGCTTCCTGTCAAAGAACTTATGGATCTTGAATACACAGGTAAATTAGAAAAGATACTTCATGATATTGAAAAAGGAACTGTACTAAAAAATGAATTTCTCAATCACATCAAACTTTTTATACAGCAATCAATCACTGAAATAAAAAAGCAAAGAACCTATGGATTAAATAGTATTACAAAAGAAAAAGCAGTTCAAGAAAAAACCTCTCCCGAAAGAGAAGTTTTAGGAAAGTGTCCACAGTGTGGGAGTGATATTGTGGAAGGACAAAAAGGTTTTGGCTGTATGGGCTATAAAACAGGCTGTAAATTTGTGATATGGAAAGAAAATACTGAGCTTATTGCCTATGGTAAAAAAGTAACCAAAACTTTAGTTAAGGCACTTCTTAAAAACGGAGAAACTAAAATTAAAAATGTAAAAATAAGTGATGGCAGAATCGGAGAGCTGGTTGTAATGTGCAGCAAGCTAAATCATGAACAAGGTTATAAGGTGAGTATCAATTGGTTTCAAACAGATAATTGAAATTACAGGAAATTGTTGACAGGCTGCCTTAAAAAATAGTATTATAAATTTGAAATTTAATTACATTATGGAGGTAACAGACAATGTCATATTTTATTAATGAAGACTGTATTAGCTGTGGTGCATGTGAAAGTGAATGTCCAGTAAGTTGTATCACCGAAGGGGATGCAAAATACGTAATCGATGCTGCTGAATGTATAGAATGCGGCGCTTGTGCAGGTGTTTGTCCTGTTAATGCACCAAATCCAGAAGAATAATAGAGAAAACACAATAAACAAGATGGTTTCTTCAAATTAGAAATCATCTTTTTTTTGGAAAAAATAATTTAGGATAAAATGTATAAGTAAAAGAAAATTATAGATAAAAAAAGATCCTATTTAGATATAGAAATAATGAAAATATAAAAAACAATATGTATAGGTTGGCTGTAATAACAAGTTTTAGCAGCAGGTGAATTGTATAGTATTGAATGAGGATGGATAAAAAAACACAAACTATATATTGAGTATTTGACTTAAACGTGCTAAAATAAACACTTGTGATTAACAAGAGAAAGAAGGTTCATGGACACATGAGTGAGATGAAAATTATTAATATAGCAGTAATAGCCCATGTTGATGCAGGCAAGTCAACACTTGTAGATGCATTTTTAAATCAAAACGGGGTATTTAGAGACAATGAAGAACGTGTAGATTGCGTTATGGACAGCAATGACTTAGAAAGAGAACGCGGTATTACAATCTATTCTAAAAATTGCTCAATCAAATATAAAGATTATAAAATTAATATAGTAGATACACCAGGACATAGTGACTTTTCATCAGAGGTAGAGCGGGTTATACGTACAGTAGATACAGTTATCTTATTAGTAGATTCTATAGAAGGTCCTATGCCACAAACTAGATTTGTACTCCAAAAATCTCTAGAACTTGGACTTAAGCCTATTCTTGTTATTAATAAAATAGATAAACCTAACCATAGGGCAGAAGAAGTTGTGGATATGACGTTTGACTTATTTGTAGATTTACAAGCCAACGACGAACAGCTGGATTTCCCTATTCTTTACGGCATCGGCAAAGAGGGAATCATGCAATATGAGCTAGAGGATGAGAGTGCAGATATTATGCCTCTTTTAGAGACGATTATAGAGCGGGTAGGAGAATATCCAAAACAGGACGAAAAACCGCTTAAACTTCAAATTAGTGCTCTAGCATATGATGATTATGTGGGAAGACTTGGAGTAGGCCGTATCTATGAAGGTGTCATCAAAGAAGGTCAAACAGTTGAAATATCAGATAATGAAGGAAACTTGAGACAGTCACGTATTACCAAAGTTATGGTTTATGAAGGTCTTAAACAAGTGGTTGTTAAAGAAGCAACTAGTGGGGATATCGTTGTTCTTGCAGGTATTCCTAATATTTCTATCGGAGAAACTATCGGAGAAGTAGGTAAAGTAGAACCTATGACCCCTATTACTATAGAAGAACCTACTTTGGCCATGAATTTCTTAGTTAATAACTCACCTTTCGCAGGCCAAAGCGGTAAGTATGTTACAACAAGACATATTAAAGACAGACTGGAAAAAGAGACTGAAATCAATGTAGGTCTTAAAGTACAACCAATGGAAACAACAGATGGCTACAGAGTATCTGGAAGAGGAGAACTTCACTTATCTGTTCTGCTTGAAAACATGAGAAGAGAAGGTTATGAAATAGGTGTTTCAAAACCAGAGGTTATCATGCATAGAGATGAAAACGGCAAACTTGTAGAGCCTGTTGAGAGAGTTATCATCAGTGTGCCAGATGAATATTCAGGTTCTGTTATCAGTAAACTGAATATGAGAAAAGGTGTTATGCAAAGTATGGAACCTGAAAATGGACATATTAGAATAGAATATCTATGCCCAACCCGTTCTCTTTTAGGATTTAGAAGTGAGCTCATTACAGATTCCAGAGGAGAAGCTACAATGGTGAGAACGATTGAAGGCTATATGGAATACGTAGGGGAGCTCCCAAGAAGAGGAAATGGTGTTCTGATTGCTCAGGAGCTTGGAACAACTATGGGATACGCTTTAAACAGTCTTGAAGACCGAGGCACCTTGTTTGTAAAACCAGGAGTAGAGGTTTATTCAGGAATGGTTATAGGTATGAATTCACGAAGAGAAGATATGACAGTTAACCCTTGTAAAAATAAGAAAATGACTAATACAAGATCTTCAGGTGCGGATGACGCAATCAGATTATCGCCTCCTAGAACATTTTCACTAGAGGAAGCCCTGGAGTTCATAGAAGATGACGAACTTGTAGAAGACTACGTAAAAAGATATTGGATGAAGGTGAAAGAGCAAGAAACGGCAGAAAAAAATAGTAAATATAGTCTATAGAACAAAAAATAAGAGCAAGTGCTAAAAACCATAGGTTTCCAGCACTTGCTCTTATTTTTATTAAAATATAAAAAAATGTATATTTATTCATATTTGCTTTTAAAAAGCAATTTACACAACTCTATACAATAAACTTATGTAAACCTAAGATAAAAGAGTAAAAGTAAATGATACTTTGCAAATTAACAATTTATTATAAGTAAAAAAAAATAAAACAAGATAAAGGTTTACATAACTATTTTTGTCTCTGTATTTTATTGAAAAAGTCCATTGATTAAAGGAAGAAATTTAAGCATAAAAATTTATTAAAAATATTGACACTGTATGATAATATTGTTAGAATACAAGTACGTTAAGATTTACTAAATAAATTAAATAGTTATATACAAATGCAATGAAGGAGAATGACCTTTGCAAAATCAATTTTAGAGAGTTAGCGGGTGGTGGAAGCTAACATTGAAGCAAAAGGTAAATCACTCTTGAGCAGAACTTCTGAAAGATTTAGTCAGGTAAGAAGTTTCCGGAAGCCCCGTTAAAGGCAAGGGTTTGATAGAACCTGAAGAGAGGACTTATGAATCTTTTTTTATAAGTCAAAATGGGTGGTAACGCGTGGAATATTCCTCGTCCCGTTATTGGGATGAGGATTTTTTATATATATTTATAAGTGTTCCAAAAATGACAAAATATTTTAAAATATTAAATAAAATGAAGGAGGAATTGTGATGAAATTATCGGACGTATTAGTACGTTGTTTAGCAGAAGAAAAAGTAGATGTAGTATTTGGTTACCCGGGTGCTGCTGTACTAGCCGTCTATGAATCACTGAGATCTTCTTCGCTGCATCACGTACTTGTAAGACAGGAACAAGCGGCTGTGCATAGTGCAAGCGGTTATGCTAGGACAACTGGTAAAGTAGGGGTATGTATTGCAACCTCAGGACCTGGAGCCACTAACCTCATTACAGGTATAGCTACAGCTTATATGGATTCTATTCCTATTGTTATTATTACGGGCCAGGTTAAATTAAATCTTATAGGAAGAGATGTTTTTCAAGAAGTGGATATTACAGGGGCTACAGAACCCTTTATCAAACATAGTTATCTTGTTAAAAATGCACAGGATTTTCCAAGAATACTTAAGGAGGCCTTTTACATTGCAACCACTGGAAGGCCAGGGCCAGTACTTATTGACCTTCCTATGGATATTCAGGCGGAGCAAATAGAATACAATTACCCTAAACAAGTTAAAATTAGAGGTTACAAGCCAACGGTAGAAGGACATATAGGACAGATTAAAAAAATAATTAAACTTTTGGAGCATAGCAAAAAACCTCTTGTATGTGCAGGAGGTGGTGTAGTACTTGGAAATGCTTCGGAGGAATTAAGAGAGTTTATAAACAAATCAGATATTCCGGTGGTACACACCTTGATGGGGACGGGAGCTTTGCCCACATTTTCAGAACACAACTTTGGCATGATCGGGACTCACGGCTATGCGCAGTCTAATTGGGCATTGAAGCAGGCAGACACTATTTTGTTCATTGGGACAAGGATTGCAGATAGAGCAGTTGCCAATACAGGGCTTTTTGATGAAAATGCGAATATTATTCATATTGATGTCGATCCAGCTGAAATCGGAAAAATCACTTCTGCAACAATCCCTATAGTGGGAGATGCCAAGTCTATTCTAAAAGGTCTTGCTTCACTTATCAAAAAAGTAGATACAGCATCATGGAGAGGGGAAATAGCCAGCAGGCGCAAAACAAAAGAGGAAACACATCCTAAAGGTGCTGTTAATCCAAAGCTTGTTGTAAAAAAACTGTCACAGCTACTTAATGACGAGGCGATTGTTGCAGCAGATGTGGGCCAAAATCAGTTTTGGACGATGAGAAACATGGAGATTAAGGGAGAGAGAAAGCTTATTTGTTCAGGTGGTTTTGGAACAATGGGGTATTCGCTTCCAGCAGCTATAGGCGCCAGTATAGGTAACCCGGACAAACAAGTAGTCAGTATTCTTGGAGACGGCAGTTTTCAAATGAGTTTGTTTGAACTCGGCACCCTTGTTCAAGAAGAGATCAATCCACTTATCATTCTATTTAATAATAGCGGACTAGGTATGGTAAGAGAGCTGCAGAGAAAAACTGATCTTAAAGAGCACGGCGTAGCACTTAACTGCAATCCGGATTTTGCAGCTATTGCCAGAGCTTATGGAATCACAGCAAGAACTATATCTAACGCAGAAGAGATAGAAGAAGCTATCCAAACGGCGTTAACAAGCCAAAAACCTTGCTTATTAGAGTTTATCGTGAGTGATAAGGAATCTACATTATAGAAAAGAGGGAGACTATGAGAAAATATGTATTATCTGTCCTGGTTGAGAACCATTCAGGAGTTCTGAGCAGAATATCGGGTTTATTTAGCCGACGTGGGTATAATATAGATAGTTTGTCAGTAGGAGAAACCGAAGATGCAACCGTATCTAGGATGACCATTGTGGTTGATGCAGATGAATTTACCCTAGAACAGATTAAAAAACAGCTTAACAAATTGATAGATGTTATAAAAATTATTGAACTCAAAGAAGAAAGCTCCATTTATAGGGAGCTGGCATTGGTTAAAATAGCTGCTGATAAAAACACAAGAGCAGAAATCATAGAGATTGCCAATATCTTCAGAGCACATATAGTAGATGTATCCAGTGAATCTCTTGTTATTGAAGCAACTGGTGACCAAGGTAAGATTACGGCTTTAACAAGTATGCTGGAGCCTTATAGCATTAAAGAAATTATTCGAACAGGTTTAACGGCTCTTCAAAGAGGAGAAAAAGAACTCAAAAATTAAAACAAACCCAGTTTTCAGATAACAGAGTTTGATTTAATCATATATATTATTTCAATTT